>CBDUPD010000318.1:0-3853 GCA_965368985.1 uncultured Spongiibacteraceae bacterium
TATAAGATGCCAGAGATCTTGAGAGATGTTGATTCCAGCTATCGCTATCTGTTTCAGGTTTGTTGCAGGTAGCATAGGCAATCAGTTGATTATCTTTTACAACAACCAGAGAGTCTGAAACACCTTCAAGTTGCCTGATTGCATGTTCAATTTCGCCAAGCTCTATGCGTAAGCCATTTATTTTTACCTGAAAATCCTGGCGCATGACAAATTCAATATTGCCATCGGGCAAATATCTTCCAAGGTCTCCCGTGCGGTAGAGTTGACCTGCACGGAAAGGATTGGGTATGAATTTTTCATGGTTCAAATCATCGTTGTGCAGGTAGCCACGACCAACACCTGAGCCGCCAATGCATATTTCACCAATCAGGCCCGCTGGTAATAGTTGCAGGGCTGTATTGAGAATATATGCCTGTATATTATCGTTAGGTTTTCCTATGGGAACCGGTTTGTTGTAAAAATCCTTATTATTATTTATACGATAAAAACTGGATATGTCGGTGCATTCGGTTGGACCATAGTTATTAATTATTTCAGTCTGACATTTGTCAGATTCAATCCAGTTGGCAAGGCGTTCAATATTGATATTTTCACCACCGAATATCAAGGTGCGCAGGCTTTGCAGAGAGTCATAAGCAGTATGGTCTTCAATAAGCGGGTAGAAGGCACTGGGTGCGCAGTTGATTAGTGTAACGTTATTCTTATTAATCAGATGATGTATGGCACCACTATCGTAATGTTCAAGTTGGGACAGTATAAGTTGTCCTCCGCTTACCAGCGGGGCAAACAGGTTTTTTTGGGTTAAATCAAATCCCAGGGCGCTGATGATCAGGCAGCGTGAATTCTGGTCAAAATCAAATTCTTTTGTATACCATTGCAGTAGATTAATCTCACCCTTGTGAGTGACGGTTGCTCCTTTGGGTTTACCGGTTGAGCCTGTGGTAAAAATAACGTAAAGCATATCTTGTGCGTCAGTTGTATTTTTCGGGTTTGTTACCGGTTGTTGTGTGATAGCTAACGCATGTTCCAGTTCAAGATTATCAATGCAGATTAATGCTCCGTGAAAATCAGCAAAGCGACTGGCATAACTGTTTTGGGTAAATAAAATACTAATGCTTGCTGCATCGAGCATATGATTAATACGCTCTTCGGGGTAGCTGGCGTCAATCGGAACATATGCGCCGCCCGCTTTAATAATACCAAGAATGATGATCATGGCATCTATATTTCTTGGCATGCATAAGCCAACACGTACATCACTGCCAACGCCATGTTGGTGTAATGTATGCGCAACCTGGTTGGCACGTTCGTTGAGCTGTTGATAGCTGATGCTTAGTGTGTCATCGGTAATGGCAATGCTGTCAGGTGTTTTTTCTACTTGTGCTTCAAATAGCGACTGCACTGATTGCTGCTGATGTTCTTGAATGTCAGCATTATTCCATTGGTATAGTTGTTGGTTGCGCTCTTGCGGTAACAGATAAGAGAGCTCTCCAATGGTCTGTTTGCCTTCGACAAGTTGTTTGCACAGTAATTCTATACGAGCCAGAAAATCTTTGTCTGCAAAGCAGTTGTTTTGATAGTAAAGGTCAAGGCTAACATTATTCTCATGTTCCTTGATAACCATCTGCACAGTATTTTCAATAAACGGCGGTGTTTCAATGCAGGTGATAGGATGCCCTAACATTTGTTGGTCTTGTGGAAAGAAGTGGTAGAAGTTATACATAAAATGCAATCGGCCTTGTGGGGCCATTTTGCGGGTTAATCCCATGGAAATATTATCGAAGGCCTTGATCTCTTTTCTATAGAATTTTAGGTAAGTAAATAGCTCGGTGATGGGCGTGTCTTTATTCAGCAGCTTACTGTTAAAAACAAATGGCGATTGCAAAAAGAAACAACCTAATGAAAATGCATTATCTTTGCTACGCCCGGCATTAAATTCACTGATATAGAAATCTTCTTCTGTTCGACAGTAATTGGCAATTAATAGGCTATATAGAAGCTTAAGCAGTTGAGCAGGCGTCATGCGATTAGATCGGCAATAACGTTTTAGCTGTTTCCATAAGTTTTCGGGTAACTGATGTCTTTTTACAATCTGCTGTATATCATGTGTTGTTGATAGTGGTAGTGAAAAGTCAGGTGCTTCACACTGTTTGAGTTTTTCTTTCCAAAAATCCTGAGTCTTTGATGTGTCAAGCAACTGGCGATTGTTGTGAATATAATCAGTAAATTTCTCAGGTAAAGTCGGCAGTGTGTTGAGATCTTGCTGATGATGTAAGGCTTCGTAGTATTTAGCTGTTGTTTCGGCAATAAGAACAATGGCTACGCCATCAAGCAAGGCGTGATGTGATGACAATAATAAAATGGTACGTTCGCCTGCAAGGCGCATCAGGCCATAACGAATAAACTGATTCTCAATATATTGATCTGGCTGGTAAATGAAGCTGTCTACCCTTGTATTGATATCATCTTCTGTCAGGTTTTCATTGCTGTAATCCATTACATCAAGCGTGATGTTTATCTCTTTCAGAATGCACTGATAGGCGAGTTCGCCATATTTTAACCGGTTCGATTTAAATTGGGTGCGTACAATCGATTGTTTGGTAGCCATCAAATTAACGGCCTGTTGCCACAAACCGGCATCAACCTCAAAGCCCAGCTCGGCCCGGTAGCCCAGTGTGTTTGCCAGCGACTTTGGTTGCAACCATTGTGCCATCACCATATCGTGTTGCATGGGTGTTAATGGTAAAACGTTTTCAAACTGGTCTTTACTGGCATTAACAGCATTGAATAACTCATCGCTGGTTAATAAGCTGATATTATTAATACCTGTTTCCGGTTGATTGATGCAGCTTTCAAGCAGCATGTTGAAATGTTCGGCAAGCTTGCTAATAGTATCGGCATTAAACAGGTCAGTATTGTATTCGAAGTGAAGTTGTAGTCGGTCACCTTGTGATGCAACAATAAGTGTAAGGTCATATTTTGCGACTACTTTTTCGAAATCCATTGTTTGAATTTCTAATCCATCGATATCAGTTAATTCCGAGAGTTCTTTGCTGATATAGCTAAAGCCAACCTGTGCGACTGGTGGGTAGCTCATATTTCTTTCTATAGGCAGCTTATCAAGAACCTGCTCTATCGGTACGTCTTGATGTGCAAAAGCGCCCAGAGAGGCATCCTGGGTACGTTTCAGTAACTGTTTGATGCTGGGGTTGCCAGTAAGGTTGTTGCGTATAACAACAGCATTAACAAAATAGCCTATTAGCTGCTGCAGGGAAGCTTTTTCTCTACCTGAAACCGGGGTGCCAATACATATGTCATCCTGGTTTGCATATTTGGATAACAGCAATGCATAGGCGCTTAACAGAATATTAAAATGTGTAGTGCCCAGGTGCTTGCTGAACTGATTGAGCTTTTCATTAAGTGTATGTTCAATATCACAGGTGTACATGGCGCCATTGAACGTTTGTTGTGCGGGTCGAGGCCTGTCGGTTGGCAAGTTAAGAAATGCCGGTATATCTTTCAGGTGATCAACCCAATAATCAAGATGCTGTTGAACATGATCATCATTCAGATACTGGCGCTGCCAAACGGTATAGTCGGCATATTGATGAGGCAACGGTTCAATAGCGGGTGTTTGTTGGCTTGCGTAGGCTTGATAAAGTTGTGTCAGCTCGCGTTGAAATACGGTGAGTGACCAGCCATCAGAGATAATATGATGCATGCAGGCGATAAACAGATGCCTGTCATTATCGATTTTGATTAGCTGTGCCCTGAAAAGAAGTGCATCTTCGTCGTCACCATCAAAGATAAAAGGTGTGGAAGCTTCTTTGTTAAAGATTTTCCGGGCATCGCT
>CBDUPD010000319.1:0-3845 GCA_965368985.1 uncultured Spongiibacteraceae bacterium
CCACCAGAAAAAGAAAAGGGGTACATAAAATCCAGACAAAAACCAATGCTACTGTAGATTCAAGTTCAGGTGAGTTATATAAAATAACACCAGACATGACTGTAGTTCCCACTCCTGCGAACATACCCACCGGCCACTGCTGCATATTATTTCTCTTAATAATATGTGATTTTATTTTCCCGTCTTTATATTGAATTTTAGATTTTGGAGCTAACCTGAACCGATCGTAAATTGCATGATAAATAATATTAATTCCTCTGGGAAAGCAACGTGTTGCCTCCAGACAGGAGAGTATTGAAAAATAAATTGATCCAAACACAAGCACTCTTTCGCCGCGCCAGCTTTCAACCTGCTGCCCCATATCAAGAGCAAAACTCAAAATACTAAAGGTAATAATATAAATAATGCAGCGAACACCCATTTCGGTTGTCAGTTTACTTCTGCCCGAATATTTTGACTTGGCAAGAAATACCGCACTGTAATTGGCAAACAGTAAAACTACAAACCCCAGAAAGCCACTAATCCCATATACCTCTCGATAACCCGATGTAATCGGAATAGCCATAATGCAAGCCAATACAAAACCCACTCTGGGCACCCAGGGATGATCAAGCAATACAATCGGTATAAATATAAAGCCGGTTAACATAAAACCATACATCAACACGCCAAACTCAAAAGCCAATAACGATTCAAGGTTTTTCTGGGAAAATATCGGGAGGTAATAGTGGAATAAAAGCGGCACAAGAAAACAGATAGCCAGTAAAATAAGCTGAATAGTACCTGTGTGTTGTCGAAAAAACGTTTTATTCATAACAAGATACTGTAGACCTAAATAGTTGGTCTTGATAGGTGATCTAAAATAACTGAATGTAATTTTTTCTCATGTAGGTCGGGTTTTAACCCGACATGCTATGGCATAATTACCTTAGATGTCGGGTTAAAACCCGAACTACAAAAAAATGACGATCGTTATATATCGCCCAATTTAGCCTTTGCCGTTGCAGCAGCAAGCAACTCTCCTGCTTCGTTATATATCTTACCAGCCAGATGATAAACCTCACCCTCCTGCTTGAGTATTTGACCTTTCCCGTGAAGATTACCGGCCCTCGCCGAACGAATAAATGAGACATTTAAATTGGCTGTAGGAGCAAATTGGGTTGTTGGCAAGGTAATACCTAATGCATACCCCATTAAGTCATCAAGCATGGCGACTAAAAACCCTCCCTGAATATTACCTATAGTGTTATGAAAATCCTCTTTAGCAGAAAAACTGGCTTCAAGAATACCTTTGCTCTCATCCATAAATGTAATATCCATACCTAACATTCGCGAAGCATTGGAATAATTCTTTATATGTGATGGTCTATTCATTAACTGAACCACTGGTTTTATAAATTTTCATTTTCTGAATCTACCCCTTTAAACTTTTCAGAATAAAATAGCCGTATTCCTTAACCGTTAAAACGAATGACCGTAATTCTACTGAACTTAATAACGAATCCATTAGGGCAAATGCCAAAACGGTAATATTAGGGCCACGACCATATTCAAGCATCCAGGCTCCAGCCTTAAGCTCGCAGGTCATGCTATGTCCTTTCGCCAGATAACCTCTATCACCAGCTGTATAGACATCAGGGATTATCTGCCCTGTTTCAAGGTCACAACTCGAAGTTTCACCTGCAAGAAAAAAATCCCAAATCTCGACAAAATTATAGCGCCCTGAAAAACCCTGACTACCCACTGGGCAGCCAAAGATAATCAGATATTCATTCATATTGGCATAGAGAATAGTCATTTTACCCAGAACACCACCAGCACGACTGCCCATCCAGCAACGGGCATTTGGCTCAACAAAACCTGGAAACTCTTCCGACAACCTGTCTCTAAGCCGTTGAAACATGGATTCATGCTCAAGCCCTTCATCAACAACTTCTTTGGCAACCGTTGCCAATACTTCTGGATCGATACGGTATCTCATATGCTTTCTCCCTAAGCTCGCCACCCCTACGATTAGGGCGAGGCTATTTATTATTATTCTTGTTGTTGTTGGTTTTTATTTGTTTGTTTGCAGATATATCAGTCTCAGCCAAAAAGCGCAATGCCTGTTGTTCCATCCATCCAATCCCCTCATCAGAAGGAGTGTAAAAACCCACATGCCCCCCATGCCGTGTATATACCGTTTGCACTAATGGATTACCGATAAGACTCGCCTCCGGATAACATTCAGGAGTTAACATGGGATCATCCAGAGCGCTTAATATTAAGGTAGGTATTGTGATGTGTGGCAACAAGGGTAAAGCACTACAGCTTGTATAATAGTGATCTTCACTATCAAAGCCATGAAATGGCGCTGTAAATGCATCATCAAATTCACGCAGGTTTTTGCTCTGCAATATTCTTTCAACGTCTAGGCCCAACTCGGCAACATCATCACGTTGTGTACGAATCTTATGAAGAATGGTTTTAAGAAAGTTATTACCATAAACACGGTTAGGCATTTTTAACAAAACGTAAGAACAACTTAATAAATCAACAGGGGTAGAGACAGCCATTGCACGTTTGATAACACAAGGAAGCTCACCTCCCTTTTCGCCCAGATATTTCAGCATGAGATTACCACCCATACTAAAACCAACCAATACAATTTGTTGATACTGACATGTAGCAAGAACATGCTCTACTACACTATCCAGGTCTTCACTGATTCCTGAATGATAATGGGCATTTTTCTCAAAAGGTTCACCCTCGGCACAATTACGTAAATTCCAGGCCAACACATCATATGCCGATGCCGAAAAATGCGCGCCCATTGTCTGAATATAGCGCGCGTTAGAACTGGATTCGAGCCCATGACAAAAAATCACCAAACGCTCATTGTCATCTTTCATCCAATCCAGAAATAACGATACTCCCTCAGGAAGCGCCAGTCGTTCTCGAGTGAAAGACAACTGTTTAGCCTTACATAAAAAATGCGAATAAACCGTATTGAAGTGTCCGTTTTTAAACAGACCGCTAGCCTTATAATTATTATTCATATATTAGAGTTTTATGGCCTGATTATTATTCAGAGATTCCCTGGTTTCAGATTGAGTATAGAGGAAGGTCTACCGATAATATCGACTCAATTCGTACTATTTATCATACATAACAAAACCCGAAATAAACTAAAAAAGTTGATGATATTTACTTTATTAAATCTCACTCTGAACTACTCTTAAGAGGTTGTTTATAAATACAATATCATCTTATATTTAAACGAAATAAAAAGTGCCATAAGACACTCAAATAACAATAAGAATAACAAACAAACAAACAAACAAAGGAATGTGCCCTATGTCTCGTAAAAGATTCCCTGTTCTTATCTTATTTTTAAGTATTCTTAATCTTTATGGTTGCGGGAGCTTTTTTCAAAAAAATGAATCCCTGATTAAGGATATTGTAGAAGGTATCACCTATTGTGGTATTGCCAAACAAACAACAGCCAATATGAGCCACCAAACACTTTATCGCAAAAAAGCTGGTAATTGCATAGAGGCAGACCTGTTTGGAAAAGACAAACACTCATACTTTGTCGATAATCAGTGCAGTGAATCGGTTGATTTCTCCCCCGCCAATTACAATGATTTTTGTAAAAACAACTTCAACTCTTTTCATGATCGCCTGGGCAATGCCGCCAGTTGGGCTGGCCATACACAAAAATGGACTATCTATCCATCAGTAAAATTTGATGTTGGTGTGCTATCGATAAAAGACAATGCTGCGCCTTTTATGAAAAAAGTAAAATTCAAGTCGATACCCACACGAGTCACTTACACGATAAACAATAACGACAGAACCTCTCA
>CBDUPD010000320.1:0-3844 GCA_965368985.1 uncultured Spongiibacteraceae bacterium
ACTTCAGCCGCATTTTCTGACATCAAGTTGGCTGATGTCAGGATTACATTGCTTAATTCTATTTGAGCCTGTTTACGGGTTTGATCCATAGTAGGCAGCCATGTACGACTTACTCCTGAAGTATCAGCAGGTAATACAAACAAGGCTATACCTGATTCGCCAGAAGAACCTTCTTCACGAGCAGCCACAATCAAAGTATCGGCGGTATGGCCATCAATAACATAACGGTAGCTTCCATTTAAGTACCTGTTATCACCCTCTTTCTTATAAGTTGCCGTCACACCATCAACACCCCAATTACCATTACTGGTAGTCGCTAATGTTGCAGTGCCGCCCTCAAGAATCTTGCCAAAATACTCAGCTTGCTGTTCTTCATTAGCAGCCAATAACAATGCAGAACTTGCCATACAAACCGTTGAGAAATAAGGTGCACACAATAGAAAACGGCCCATTTGCTCCATAACAGCTACAAGCTCAACAAAACCCAGACCCATACCACCAAAATCTTCAGGAATGGTTACTGCCTGAAAATACAATTCGGTACAAATACGTTGCCACAATTCGCTGTCATATCCGGCTTCTGTAGCCATTGCGACACGTATTGCTTCTGATGTGGATACATCGGTAAGAAAACTCTCCGCTGTATCACGGATCATTTGCTGCTCTTCAGTGAAGGCGAATTCCATCAAGAACTCCTAACATATTGATTTTAAATACTTAAGACTAATCTCAAGTCATTTATTGGGCATATTATGGGCGCGCATTATACCAGTTTTTTACAAGAATCGCTTTATATACAACAAGAAGCTCTTAAAAGGCTTAAAAAGAGAATAAAGGTAATAAAAAAGTGGGCTATTTAATAACAATAACCGGGCAAACAGTGTATTAAAAATACATCAAGGCTTGGGACAATTAATTTTATTGCCTTTCGCCAACGCTGCCTGATAGAGCTTATTTGCTCTTTGCATATTGTCACTTAATTCATTAATTCGTGTTTTATCTGAGGGATGTGTCGACATAAACTCAGGTGGTTTTTTACCCCCGGATTTTGCCATATTCTTCCACAGCTCAACACTTTGGGCAGGATCAAAACCAGCATGCGCCATGATGATTAAACCAAGATAATCTGCTTCAGATTCATGTGTACGACTATAAGGTAATAAAACACCATATTGAGCCCCCAAACCCAGAGCAGTCATAATCATCTGACTATTCTCATTATCAGCAAGACCTACGGAAGCAGCCTGCTGAACAACTTGAGCACTGACATTCATAGATACCCGTTCTGCACCATGCTTAGCCTGCACATGACCAATCTCATGACCAATCACTGCAGCAAGTTGCTCCTGATTTTCAGCAAGGTCAATCATTCCCGTATGAACTCCTATCTTGCGGCCAGGCAATGCAAAAGCATTGGGAGAATCGTCTTGAAACACCTGAACTTCCCAGGCATTTGGATTTTCGCCTGTTGCTTTTAAAAGTGCTGTACTAATACAGTTCACATAAGCAAAAGACTTTTCGTCTTTTGATGGAGGTGTTTTTTGTTTCATATCAGTAAAGCTTGCTACCCCCATCTGATCCATTTGTGCATCAGGAATAAGAATCAACTGATTTCTTCCCGTTGGAGAGGTAGCACAGGAAACTAAATGAATTAACATCAGGGCAATTAACAGGCGTTTAATCAATCTCATAACAAATATTACTCAAGCTGAATGTATTCTATTTTAAAAACCTACCCTAAATAGAATAGACGCTTAAGCTTATTCAATAAAAGGTAGGTTTTTAACAAGGCCCAAAGAATAGAGATTTTATTAAACCTCTGCAAACGATCAGAAGCTTCTTCATAACCAATATCGATCAGTTGTTTTACTTCTTCAATATTTATACGACTTTTAGCAGACAAGTCTGGAGCAATAATTAAATCAGCTGACCTGGTCTGCAATTTAATCGCATTATTCATCGCTATATCAACAGCATTAGTCATCACATCAATAATATTCTCGGGTCTTTGATAATGCCTATTTGTACTCAGGTCGATAGCTATTGTGAATTTAGCTCCCAGGTCTTTTAATACAGAAATAGGTACATTGTCTACCAGACCACCATCAACCAGCATGCGGCCATCAATTTCAACGGGTGCATAAACGCCAGGCAGGCATGTACTGGCTTGAACTGCATCAGCCAGGCTACCTTTATCAAAAACAACTCGCTCACCTGATGCAATATCAGTGGCTATGATTGCTAATGGAATTTTGGCATCTTCAATATTGACCTCGCCTAATGCTTTTTTAACTATTGTCGCAAGCTTTTCATTAGAAAACAGACTTAGTTTGGACAAGCGGATAGAGCTGATATGAAACCAGTTATTTTTTAATGCCATCTCCTCAATATCGTCAACTGAAACTCCAAAAGCATAGAGACCTGCAACAAGTGCACCAACACTTGTACCGGAAATTGCAGAAATATAAACGCCCTTCTCGTCCATGGCACGCAATACACCAATATGTGCTGCTCCCAATACAGAACCTCCGCCAAGAGCTATACCTATCTTCATATTTATCCAGTCTTATATAAGTAAAAAAAAAGCACCACCTGGTGCTTTTTATTTTAACAACTTAATCAGAAAATTTAAGTACCATATACTTTTTGTGCTGGCACTTCTTTCTCTAATAACTCTTTTACTGCACCACCCACTTCAGCAGGCTCCCAGTGATCACCCTTATCAACACCTTCTGTTGATCTCCAGCCATCTGCAATCGAAATCTTGCCACCTTCAGCTTCAAATACTCGACCAGTAACATGTGCTGACTCTGCCGAACCCAACCAGACAATAACAGAAGAAACATTCTCTGGCGCCCAGTAATCAAAGCTATCATCTTCTGGCTTAGCCATACGGGTAGCCATTTCTTCTACAGCAGTGGTCATACCAGTACGAGCTGCGGGTGCAATAGCATTTGCAGTAATACCGTAACGACCTAACTCAGCAGCCTGATTTAATGTTAGCGCGCAAATACCTGCTTTTGCAGCAGCATAGTTTGATTGACCGATAGAGCCTTGAAGACCAGCACCAGAAGTTGTGTTGATAATGCGCGCATCAACAGCCTGGCCATCTTTAGATTGTTGCCTCCAGTAATGAACAGCGTGAGAGCTAATACAGAAATGACCTTTTAAATGGACTGACATAATCGCATCCCACTCTGCTTCGGTCATAGAAGCAAACATACGATCACGGTTAATACCTGCATTATTCACAACCACATGCAAACCACCAAACTCTTCAACAGCCTGCTTCACAGCGTTAGCACTATCTTCATAGTTAGTAATATCAGAAGTGTTTACAGCAGCTTTCCCGCCTGCAGCAATAATTTCATCAACCACAGCTTGTGCTGCTTCCTGGTTAATATCATTAACAATGACTGAAGCACCTTCTTTCGCGAATACTTTCGCGTGTGCAGCGCCTAAACCACCACCAGCACCTGTTACAATGACTACACGGTTATCACAAATACCCATAACATTTTCCTTCTAATTTTAAATTCTTTTGTAATTCAGGCTCAAACCAACAAACCTACCTTCTAAAAAACACTGCTGTCGGGATAAATCCCGACCTACTAATACTTTCTTAAAGCTTAGTGGTTTCACTGGTGTGGACTGACAAGGCAAACTGGATTTTAGATAAGGGAGTTTACTGCTAGTAAATGACCGAATCAAAAATCCAGTTTAACGCAGTTCAGCGTGCGCCAGAGGAAGCACTATTCGATACGTTCAATGATTGTAACGTTGGCCTGACCACCACCTTCACACATAGTTTGGAGCCCAAAACGTCCACCTGTACGTTCTAACT
>CBDUPD010000321.1:0-3843 GCA_965368985.1 uncultured Spongiibacteraceae bacterium
CAAAGAGGCCTGGCGTATCGAACAAAAATATAGCCGCTATCGTGAAGATGGCATTGTTTCTACTATCAACAACAGTGAAGGTAAACCGGTTAGCGTTGATAGTGAAACCGCCATGCTCATCGATTTCGCCTATCAATGTTATGAGATGAGTGATGATCTATTCGATATTACCTCCGGAATATTAAGGCATGCATGGAAATTTGACGGCAGCAACAAACTCGCCAAGCAATCAGTAATTGTCAAGCTACTACCCTTTATCGGCCTTGAAAAAGCCAAATGGAGAAAACCGAAATTTACACTTAAACCAGGAATGGAAATAGATTTAGGGGGTATTGGCAAAGAGTATGCTGTTGATCGGGTATTACAACTTTTGGGCAAAACAACTACACTAGCTGTACTGGTTAATTTTGGCGGAGATATTGCTGCTACTGCAAGGGCCGATGGAAAAAATTGGCATGTTGGCATTGAAGCTAAAGACCAGCTTGATACAGCAGAGAGTGTATTACACTTTTCACAGGGTGGCATAGCCACCAGTGGTGATGCACGGCGCGTTATATTGAGTGGCAATAAGCGTTTTGGCCATATACTCAATCCAAAAACCGGTTGGCCGGTAGCCAATGCACCAAGAGCAATTACCGTGTTAGCCTCCACCTGCACAGAAGCAGGCATTCTCTCAACGATGGCTATGTTGCAAGGGGCAAATGCAGAAGCACTGCTCGAAGAAGAAGATATTCAATACTGGATACAGCGATAGGTCTAAGTAATAGCTCTTAACGTTAGCACTCAAGGGTATAACATATGCAAATATTATTAGTAGAAGATGACCATATACTTGCAACCGGCCTTCAAAAAACACTGACTACTGAAGGCTTTGTCACCAATTGCGTTGGTACTGGTGAAGCAGCTATTCATATCATTAAAACCGAAACACCGGATATTGTCATTCTAGATATCGGCCTACCTGATATCAATGGCCTTGAAGTCTTACAAAAGGTTCGACCAAAATTTCCCAACCTGCCAGTTTTATTGCTCACTGCCAGAGACAGCGTGATGGATAAAGTTTCCGGCCTTGATTCTGGTGCTGATGACTATCTAACTAAACCATTTAATATTGAAGAATTAATTGCCAGACTGCGGGTATTTGAACGGCGTTTAGGCACTTCTTCAAACAATTGTATTTCCATTCAGGGCGTGGAACTGGATACCACTTCTCATATTGTTAACCTTGATGGCACAATTCTCGATCTGTCTCGCAGGGAGTACATGTTATTAAAAGCGTTGATGGAAAGCGCTGGAAAAATTCTTTCTAAAGAGCAGCTGGAAAACAAACTCTATAGCTGGGGTGAAGAGATCAGCAGTAATGCCATTGAAGTGCATATTCATAATTTACGTAAAAAACTTCACAAAAACTTTATTAAAAACGTACGCGGCATAGGTTACACCATTATAAAATGATGACATCGATTCGCCGATTTCTCGTTATTGTTTTATTGGCTACCATTACACTGTTTAATTTTATTGCAGCCTTACAAAGCTATCGCACAGGTATGGAAAAAGCCGAAAAGTTATTTGATGAGCAGCTCATTGATATCGCTCATCTTCTATCACATGCAGGCAAAGGTGCCGCAGAAATCGTATTATCTGACGATAAAGACAATATAGCCTTCCAGATATGGGGCAATAACAATCAACTGCTGCAGCGATCTGATAATATGCCAACAGAGTTGCTCACACCTTTAAAAGAAGAATTTTCTTACGCCAGTTATAACGGTTATCGTTGGCGTACACTGACACAAAAAAATGACACCTCCAGACAATGGGTTATCATCGCTGAGCGAGCTGATATTCGTTACACTCTGGCCGAAGACATTATTCTTACATCGGTAGTGCCTATTGTTTTAGGTTTGCCTATATTAGGTTTATTAATCTGGTTGATTATAGGTAGCGGCTTGAAACCATTAAAACAGCTAGCCTCAGAACTAGGCCAGAAAAAGCCCAGCGACCTGCAACCACTGACCACAGACAACATCCCTAAAGAACTCAATCAACTGGTGGAATCAACCAATAGCCTATTACACCGACTCAGCGAATCTTTTGATCGGGAAAAACGCTTTTCCGGTGATGCAGCACATGAATTACGCACACCATTAAGTGCATTGAAAATTCATCTTTACAACCTTGCCGAGCATGTACCTGAGAATGATGAAAGCATGCAGCTATTGAATACCAGCATCGATAGAATGACACATCTTATTGAGCAGATGCTAATGCTATACCGCACCACGCCTGATCAGTTTGTTTATAACTTTCAAGTGCTTGATTTACACACTATCACCCAAAAAGTTGTTAGCGAGCAATACCAAAAAATTGCTGACAAAGACCAGACCATTGAGCTTGAAGGTCATTCATGCAAACTCACAGGAGATGAGTTTGCACTTGAAATACTGGTTAAAAACCTGATTGATAATGCCAACAAATACACGCCTGATAACGGCTTAATAAGAATTACTACCAAAACAGACAACGGCAATGTCTTACTGACAGTTGAGGATTCTGGCATGGGAATACCTGAAGAGTTACATCATCGTGTTTTCGACCGATTTTACCGTGTCAGTGGCGACCAACATGATTCTAATGTAGTGGGCTGTGGACTGGGGTTTTCAATTATTAAACATATTGTCGATCTGCATCAGGGCTCCATTTCTTTGGCACACTCAGGATTTGATAGCGGATTAAAAGTGACTGTAATTCTTCCCGAAAAGCTGGATTCCTGACATGAAACATAACAACGCAAATACAATCATTTTGTTCTTTGGCTTATTGATTCCTCTTACAACATACGCCAAAGCACCCATAGTAGAAATTGAAATAAAAGATCACCTTTTTTACCCAACCGAAGTGATAATACCTGCCAATAAAAAAGTAAAACTACTGGTTATCAATAGTGATCCTACACCTGAAGAATTCGAAAGCTATGAGCTTAATCGTGAAAAAGTCATCATGGGGAATAGAAAATCAGTCATCTTTATTGGTCCATTAAAGCCGGGGAAATACCCGTTTTTTGGTGAGTTTAATCCAAAAACTGCCCAAGGAGTCATCATTGCCGAGTAAATATTGCCTGCAATTTGAGACCACACTATGTTAATTAACTCAGTCATTATAGTTTTAAGAGAGGTGCTTGAAGCAGGCTTGATAATCAGCCTGTTACTGGCAATTAGTAAATCCTTGAACATCAATTTCCGCTGGTTAATAATTGCAATAAGCTGTGGATTTATAGGTGCTGTTTTCTATGCATTTAATCTCAGCACTATTTCAGAATTGCTTGAATACACAGGGCAAGAAGTAATGAATGCCACCCTGCAAATTATCATCTATATCTTCCTTGCCATATTAATCATCATTCTTCCTAAACCGGATAATCAACAACATAACATAAACAATCAGCTGATTCTGTTTATGAGTATTCCTATCATACTGGCTATAACGCGCGAAGGGTCAGAAATTTTTATCTATTTCTCGGGCTTTATACATAATACTGATCAAATTCTTTCGGTTACTATTGGAAGTTGCCTGGGTGCGGGTATCGGTGCAAGCGTAGGTGTGTTAGTTTATTATGGACTACTTTATTGCAAACCAAATTCACTGTTCATTATTAGTAAATGCGCCCTTCTGCTCATTGCCACCGGCATTCTTAGCCAATCAGTACCACTATTAATTCAAGCAGACATTATTAACGCCTCTACCCACTTATGGGACTCGTCAGAAATTCTTTCAGAAAAATCAATTCCTGGCCAACTGTTCTATGCTGTTTTTGGCTATGAATCAAAGCCTGCTCCGCAACAG
>CBDUPD010000322.1:0-3831 GCA_965368985.1 uncultured Spongiibacteraceae bacterium
CCCTAGTTTAGTGCATTCCCTGTTTTGTATATTTTTTCCCAGTCGCTTCTGCGCCATCAATAATAAGATTTTGCGCAGTTATAAAGCTGGCTTCATCGCTACATAAAAACAGAGCGCCTCTGGCAATGTCCAGTGGAGTGCCAACACGATTTAATGGCATTGTAGTTGCCATAAAGTCAGAAATATCATTTGTTGTGTCTTCATCAATACCTAGCGCATTGCTGATAAGAGGTGTGTAGACTCCGCCCGGAGAGATACTGTTAACCCGTATATTATATTCAGCAAATTCAAGTGCGACAGATTTTGTAAGCTGTAAAACAGCCGCTTTTGCAGCTTGATATATGTGCGGGCCATAACCCGGTGTTGTTGCAGATATGCTTGCGGTATTAAGAATAACGCCAGAGCCCTGTTTCTTCATAACAGTGCCAGCATGTTTCATTCCAAGAAAGACACTGCGAACAAGTAATGCAAATGTGGCATCAAAACTGTCAGTGTCAATACCAAGAAGTTCACCTCGAACGCCAAATGCACCTGCATTGTTATGCATGATATCCAGTTGACCAAATTCAGAAACAGCGAAATCAACCAGCGCTGTGATGTCTGATTCAGAAGTCACATCGGTTTTTTTGAAGCGGGCATTTTCGCCAAGTTCATTGGCCGCTTTCATGCCAATATCGTCATTGATATCTGCAATAATAACTTTTGCGCCTTCTTGTAGAAACAATTCGGCTACACCGCGACCAATGCCGCTGGCTGCGCCTGTTATAATTGCAACTTTTTTGTCAAGTCTACCTGATGTCATTATGAAACCTCTTTTTTAGTCTTGATTAATCAATATTGTTAATAATACCAAAATGAATGTGTGCGCTTCATTTATTCCGCTTCAACAAATTCAAGTCGCTCAAGTTCTGATGCGGCAACTCGCTGTCCAGTTATAGAGATAAAGCTACGGCCCTGCATGTCTTTCTTGTAGGCTTGGTATTCATCTATTGTTCCGGTTTGAGGGTTGATAATTTTAATATCATATAAGCGATGATCTTCTCGCCAATCGAGATAGAACATAATGGTGCCTGTTAGTAATATCAAGCTGACCAGCCCGTAGGCTACCCACCTGATCAACCATTGAAACTCATCTTGCTCATCGGTGACAATCTGTTTGACTTCAGGTTGTGCCTGGAGTCTTTTGTGGCGCAAAATCATGATGGCGCCGATGATGACCACAAGTGTTAAAAGAATTTTAGTGAACATTAATACTCGCAATTAGTCTGTTTTTTATACAGACGAGAGTTCCTGTAAATTTTAACTATTATGCCATGGAATACACTTAAATTATGACCTTTCTAATAGATTGCTCATTATGAATCTAATATTGATTTTTTATGGATTATCATGTTTATCGCTCTTGGTTTATTCTAAAAAGTTATAAATACTGGTTTGCCCCTTACTAATAATTCCATTCCTTTGTGGAATAACCATGATATTGTTATGCAAATAAAGACTATTTACTTTTCTATTAACAATTAAGGATGATGTTATGCTTAAAAAGCACCTCCCTCATATATCGATTTTTGCAGCAGCAACATTGTTGGTTGCTTGTGTTCCTGAAACAACAGCACCGGCACCTGCTGCAGCGTCAAAAACTGCTTTTACCGTTTCGGTTACTGACCCTGAGACCAGTTCACCTGCAGCTCGGGCATCCTATCGTTCAAACAATACTGCGGCAAAACTTTCTACCGACCTTGTAGAAAGCAACTTTGGTTTAGTGACCATTGATGGTGATGGTAATGTTTTAACCTTTAACGCACTGACGGGTGATATTACGGCTAATGCGGATGGTACTTATCAAATAGATATTGCCGGCTCGCTTGATGGTAACTCGCTGATTGTTGTATACCCTGAAGGCACACTTGATATCACTATTGGTGCGCCACTACCTGCAGATGTACTTTTTGTGCCACTGGTTTCAACTACGCTATCGCTTGATGTGATTTCGACGTTGGCAGTAAAGAATTTGTTAGCAGAAATTGCTGCCAATCCGGCGTTGGCTGATTTCGATGATTATATGGATACTGCTCAGATAGCAGCACTTTTAGAGGGTGCGCAAGAGTTGGTTCTTAATTTGCCTGCCCCACAAGCAGGACAAACGCTCGAACAATACCTTACTGCCTTACTGGATCCTGGTACATCAGACCCTGCAATAGCTGCTTTTCAGGCCCAGGTTGAACAGCAGGTAAGTTTCGCTGAAAATCTTGATAATACAACAACTGTTGCCAGCCTCTATCAAGGTGATGGTTTGTATTTTGTTGATTCATGGTTACTTATGGGTAATTGGGGGTATCAGTATTCAGGCACCTATGTTCAATATGACTCTGATGGTAACCCGGTAACACCCTATTATTCTGTCGGTATACCTGCTGATATGGCGCAGATGATAAAGGAAAATCCGGATACCAGTACATCGCATGGTGCCTATGACCCAGTTGGCGAAGTGATGGGAGTTGATTATTCAACTTATGGTTTTACAGAGCCAACATCAATGAAAATTGGCATTTTAGAAGGAGGGGCTTTGGTAGCTGTGACAAATCCTGCGCAGACAGTAACTACCAACCCTGATGGTTCAATAACAACTAGTCTGGTTGCACATCCTGGTGTAGGCCAAACGATTTCCGGAGTTAGTGCCGACATATCAGGACAAGATGTTAATGGTTATCTTGGAGGAGCTATACATCCTTTTTCTACAACGCCTTCATCGACTTTTAGCCCTGGGGCTAGGGCTATAAATTATGAAATGACGCTGGTTGGTGATCATTATTTAATCGGAGGTATGGGTGGGCCTTCGGGAGGTTTAGTTCCATCTCCCGGACCTGCTTCGCGTTTTGCCTCAATTACAGAAACTTCTGACCCTGTTTTATTTCAGGGCCTGATTCCAGCAATGGTACAGAGTTATGAGATGGATACTTGTGGTACAACATCTCAGTCATACAATGAATTTGTGACTGGTGGAAGTGTTAATTTGGTAGTATTTAAATCTAAATATACAGCCTTTCCTGATTGTCAGATGGTTATGGATCCTGAAACTTTTTACCCGGTAACTGAGATTGTTTCACTGGAAGAAGGTGTAACTACTTGGGAACTGCTAACACCTGCACCCGGAGTGACAGAATACCGTGTAACAACAAGTGCGAATGATGGTTTTCAAGATATTTTTCCATTTATGTCGTGGATTGATGATGGTGTAAGTCTAAGTTTTTCTTATTTTATTCCGGATGGATTTCAGCCAATTAGCCCTGAAATACAATTGCCTATGGGCGGCCCTTCAGCGGGTAATTCTGTGCAGTTGTTTAACGGGTACTATTTTAATAAAATAGCCATTGATGACATTATGAATAATATTGCTATCAAATTATCTGGGTGGACCAGTTTTGCCTGGACAGCCTACAAAACTTTCCCAGCTTGTACTAATGATGTTGGTGAGGTGCCGGTTGGAACGTTGGATATCGCGAATTGGGATACGGTAGAAGGTACGTATACTAATGGCGGGATTACAGGTTCAGTTTCGGTGATGGATAATTTAAGCGCTGGTAGTCTTAGCCCTGTGTATACAGTAACGGTAAATGGTGATTCATCATGCACCCTTGTTGAAGCTGTACCAATACAAGGTTCACCATCGGTTCTTTCTTCTCCTGAGGTTTCAACAGCTGCAGATATTAAAACGTTTTTTGACACATTTTATAGTCCGGCAGTACATACAGTAACGATTGTTTCGCCCAGAGAGTTTCACGTGAATGATGGTTCAGAGACAGTTATATATAAATCAATAAATTGATATCT
>CBDUPD010000323.1:0-3830 GCA_965368985.1 uncultured Spongiibacteraceae bacterium
CACCAATAACAAGTGCTGTCTGTACTTTTTTGGTATTGGTATTTCTATATATTGGCCAGAATGCATTATAGGGCCTGTTACGCAATGAGGCTGTGCAGTCAAATGTTTGGGTTGGCAGGCCGGTAAATTGCCCCCGAATCATATCGCGCTTTTTTCCAAAGCCTTTAACTTTTGTTATTTCAAAACCTGCAGACTGCAGGCCACGACGAACAATACCTGCAGCAGTAAAACTGGAAATACTTGTACCTCTATGGCTAAGTTTTGCCATGTGGTTAAAGAGCTTGTCTGTCCACATTTCGGGATTTTTGGAGGGCGCGAACCCATCGAGAAACCAGGCGTCGACAGCGCGATTTTTATTGTATGAGAAAACTGGGTGCTGATTTTCTATTAATGAATAAAAGCCACTTGCTGCATCATCAAACAATAAAATCAGGGTAACACCATCGAGTAGTTCAATGCAGTGAAGCCCGCGAATAGCGGGTGGGTAATTTTGATAGAGATTTGTGCTGAGCTCTGAAAATTGAGGCCAGCAATCAAGGCTTTTTTTAAGATCGCTTTTTGTCAGCGGATAACACTCGGCAGAAATATAAAACAGTTTTTTGCCAGGTTTTTTATTTTGTTTCCAGCAATGCCAGGCTTGTAAAAAGTTGAGACCTGTACCAAAACCGGTTTCGGCAATGGTGAAATGTGTTTTGCTTAAAGATTGAAAACGCTGTTCAAGATCATTATTTTGGATAAAAACATAGTGACTCTCAGCGCAGCCATCATCAGATGAAAAATAGACATCGTCATACTGGCTGGAAACCGGAGTATTGGTATTGCGCCAATCCAGTTTGGCAGTTTCCAGCACTGATGTTTTCATTAGCCGATGGTAACTTTTGGAAGTTCCGGTGCAGGAGTGCTGATTTTTTCTTTAGGTGCAATAACCGTTGCTTTACCGGCAGCCACTACTTTGTCATCCTGATTGGTACAGGTACAGATTAAACCGACAATGGCTTTGTCCTCACGAATAGTTTCAACTTCAAGTGTGACGGTAATGGTGTCACCAATAAATACCGGCGCCTTGAATTTAATTTCCTGACCAAGATAAATGGTGCCGGGGCCGGGAAGTTCGATGCCAAGTGCCGCACTTACCAACGCGCCTGTATACATACCGTGAGCGATACGTTGGCCAAACTGTGTGCCTGCCGCATATTCAGCATCTAAATGAACCGGATTTACGTCACCTGATACGGTGGCAAATAGCTGGATATCAGCTTCAGTGCAGGTTTTTGTAAAAGTGGCTTTTTTGCCGATTTCCATTTCATCAATGGTTACATTAGTTAATGTGCTCAAGGGTATTTCCTCAGAAAGTGGTGAAAAATTAGAGAATGCTATTCTAGCCTAAATCTTTGTGGGCTAAAACGATAAAACCTTACTGGTGAGATACAGGATTCTGTAATAGTATTAATTGATAAACATAAAAATCTCAGGAGAGGAATAGAGCCATGAGTATAGGTAGCATAATTTTTTGGGGTGGGCTGGTCGTTATTGTTGTCATCATTATTGGTGTTTTCAATAAGCTGGTTGCACTTAATAATAGATTTGAGAATTCATTTGCCCAGATAGATGTGCAATTAAAGCGACGTTACGATCTTATTCCCAATCTGGTAGAAACCGCAAAAGCGTATATGGCGCATGAAAAAGGTACGCTTGAAGCAGTTATTGCCGCAAGAAATACAGCGCTTGCAGGTTTGCAAGCTGCCAATGGTAAACCTGATGCTGCGGCAATCAAGAGCCTGAGTGCTGCAGAAGGCGTACTGCAGGGAGCAATGGGTAAATTTCAGATGGTAATGGAAGACTATCCAGACCTGAAAGCCAATACCAATATGATGCAGTTAACCGAAGAGTTGACCAGCACTGAAAACAAGGTCGCTTTTTCACGTCAGTCATATAATGATTCTGTGATGGAATATAATACCTATAAGCAGTCGTTTCCGGCGATAGTGTTTGCCAATATGTTTGGGCATACCTCAGATGCGGAATTACTGGAATTTGAAGATAAGGCTCTTATACAGGAAGCACCTAAAGTTTCATTTTAAGTTGCTGTTATGAATTTCTTTGAACAGCAAGATATTGCCCGGAAAAATACCCGCTGGTTAATTTTTTTATTTTTACTGGCGGTATTGTCTCTTATTGTTATTACTAATTTCTTTCTTGCTCTGTTTCCCTGGTTTCTGAATTCCAGGGCGTTTTCAGAAGATGGCAGTAATAAGCTATTGGTTTGTTTGATGAGTTCAGACTGCGACTTTTGGGCAACCATTAGTTGGGAGCGTATGGTATGGATCAGTCTTGCGGTAATAATTGTTATTGGGGGCGTATCACTATACAAGTGGTTATCCATCAAGAGTGGCGGAAAAAAAGTTGCGGAAATGATGGGTGGTACGATGGTGAGTGCCACTACGACTGATCCGGCTGAGAAAAGATTGCTTAATGTTGTTGAAGAGATGGCATTGGCTTCCAATATGCCTGTTCCAGCTGTTTATGTGATGAAGCATGAGCAGGGTATTAACGCATTTGCGGCGGGTTTTTCTCCAAAAGATGCTGTTGTAGCTGTTACAGCCGGTACGCTTGAAGCGTTAAATCGTGATCAGTTACAGGGAGTAATAGCTCATGAATTTAGCCATATACTTAATGGTGATATGCGGCTAAATATGAAACTGATAGCTATTTTATATGGCATCATGTTTATTACAGAAGCGGGTTTTGTTTTTTTGCGTGGTAGTCGACACTCTCGACGTAACAGTAGCGGCCCTACGATTATGTTAGGTATTGGACTAGTCGTTATTGGTGCAACAGGTACGTTTTTTGGTAACCTTATTAAAGCTGCAGTAAGCCGCCAGCGAGAGTTTTTGGCAGATGCTTCAGCTGTACAGTTTACTCGAGATCCTTCAGGTATTTCTGATGCGTTAAAAACTATTGGAGGGAGCGCTCATGGATCATTGATCGATGACAGTCATGGCAGCGAGATCAGTCATCTGTTTTTTTCTGCAGGAATGAGTTGGGTGCAATCTTTTTTTGCAACACACCCTCGCTTGGAAGATAGAATCAGGCGTATTGAGCCACGCTGGGATGGTCAGTTTTTAAAGCCTTCTACTGCCCAGCAAGTACGATTTGGCCAGCCTGCTGAAGAAAAGCTGGCTATGAGCAAAGACCAAAAGCTGGGTGCTCTGGCGGCAGCAATTATTATCGCTGATGCTGATGACACAATTATCTTTAAACCTCAGGATACCCTGCATGAACCGTTGGCAGCAGCGGCAGCTATTTGCTGTTTATTGCTTCATGTTGATAAAAGTGAGCATAAACAGCAGCTTGATACCATTCAAACGCAATGGCCGGCACTTCATGATGCTATTGAAGAAAGTCAGTGGCGGAATTCCCAGAGAGAAGATTTTTTACCCATTGCCGAACTGGCGACTTCGGGCTTGCGCCTATTAAGTGCTGAAGAGTATACCGAATTCAAACATCTGATCATCAAACTGATAAAGGCCGATGGCGTAATAGATATTTATGAGTGGGCTTTGTATTATCTGGTTAAATCCAGTGTTGATGCGCACTTTAAGCAGTCGGTATTGATTGCATCAAAATATAAAAAGCCGACAGCTATTCAAAAAGAGATTATTTGTGTATTGAGCATGTTAATTCATTCAACCACGCAAAGTGATAGTGACAAATTAAAGGCTTTTCAACATGCCTGTAATATTTGTGGCATTTATCAGAAGGGTGTTGACCAGGTGCCAAGGTGTGATATGCGTGAATTTACATCAGCAATACAAAAAATAACAGCTGCC
>CBDUPD010000324.1:0-3824 GCA_965368985.1 uncultured Spongiibacteraceae bacterium
AATATGTTCTCAGCACTAAACGCGGGCATAAGAGTGCAGTGTATTCTTAAACATCACCTAGATATCCACGACGTACTTTTTTGGTTATCCTGAAGGTGTGTTTTCCAAAAGCAGTTCGACATTGGATCGGACCTTGATTAATTTTTTCGTATTGCGCTCCCATTCTTTGGTGTCCTTTCTAAGCTTAAAGAAACCGTATTTTTTTCCTCCATCTGACGACTGCTTTAATTTTCTAGTGATGTCTTTTAGAATTTCCGTGTTTTCGAGTAAACGGTTCGCATACATTATACATAGGTTGATCAAGTTATTATGGGCTTCATCATTTTCTTGATCTTTATATTGAATTAGATCTTTATGCAATTCAGCGCCTGTTTTGCTGATCACCGCTAGTTGTTCTTCTGCTTCCTCAAACGGTATGCGTGCTCCGCCTTTGAAACCATGATATATAGTCATTTTTTCTGTTGATGCTAGTAACTTTGATAGCTGATCGATACGGCTTACAATATCTTTAGTCACGTTATAGTCCTGCATGTCATCGTTCCTTCTTCTTCAAAATATTTGATGGCGGATCTCTATCATCAAGGCAGTTCCGGCTCAACATGAACTCCTACATTTTTTACACGCCCAAGTTCTTGTAGCCAGCTTGCTAAAACTACTACAAGTTCTTTTTGTGTCTTCGCATGCACGACAAAAGGCTGATCTTTAGGCCAATGAATATACCAGATTCCTTTCTGCTCATATCCAAACTTTGGAACTAGCATGCGTGCATGCTGTAAATATTCCCTTGTAGATATTTTTTTGACTCTACTGTTACTTTTGCCCATAAATATTCCAGCAAGATTTTAATGTATTTGAATGTATCTCCGTGAGAGCATCCCAATCTGTTTCACCACATGGAAGCACCTGATAACCACCCGCCAAATTCCACGCTACAGGCATACTATTTTCTTTGCACCACTGGAATACAACTTTATCTCTTTGTGATATTTCTTCTGTTGTAAGCCATCCACCAAGGGGGTCTTTAATATGAGGGTCTGCACCTGCTTGATATAACATTACATCGCAATCACTCATTGAGTCTAATATTTCAGGCAAAACATCAAAGAAGTCTGCAGTCTGCGCAGGTGAAACATAATATCTACCCACAGAATAATGATTGATCCAGCTATCCGCATTAAGAGTTTCAATAATGTCTTCAGTACCGTTACCAAAGTGCATGTCTGCATCTAATATTCCTACCTTTGAAACTAACCCCCTCTTTTTTAATACGCATGCCGTGACCATCAGGCCATTAAATGTGCAAAAACCTCGTGCCTCGTCAAAATGAGCGTGATGAAATCCAGATGACGGTGAAATAGCGACTTGCCCATTTTCAATAGCTTGAACGGCCGCATCCAACATGGAGCCATTTGTATACCTAACAGATATCGCAATGTCGTCAGAATAGTTTTTGAAACCGTTTGGTGCCAAACCATTCAGCACCCTATCAACAAATTCTCGATCATGGGCTAGATACAAAGCCTGCTTAGAAATTGGTGTAACTGATCTTAACTCTAGAGGAATATCCAGCTCTGCCCATGCATTAACAACATGACTAGGTTTTATAGCGCTAGGAGATCTACACATTGACTCAGACAACATTTGATCTGAATAATAGACATACAGAGAGTTCAACACTCTTATTTCCCTTCCTGCCCTGGATAAACACCAGCATTTCCATCAAGCAGTTAACTGGTAATTATTTTTCAGTGTATCCCGGCCATTCTTCCTTAGGCTTCCTAGTTCCTTTATACATACCCCAAGTATATTTGTTATCTACTTCAGGAATACCGCTGCTAAATTCTTCAGTGACATATTCTAAGAGGGCAAGATCACCGTTGCTGAAGTCTACATTTACATAAATCAAAAAAGGTGATGATTTTTCAAAAGACACCCTAGTCTCACGTCTAATTTCTATGTCGTTTATAATATAGTGTTCGCCACGACTTTCTTCTTGATTAAAATAAGCTAGAAAGCTTCTAAGGGCTGCATTATATTCATCAGCAAGTTTTTTCCCGACTCTAATTTCTATTGGTTCTGGCTTAGGCATTAGAACACCACTGCTTAATGTATAGATTTATTAAAATGATAGTAGATATAATTGATTGAGAAAAGTATTGGAGTAATAAATCACTTCATCTTGTTAAGCGCATCAACAACTCATCTGCCACGAATGGCCGAGTAATGATATGTAATTCAAAGTCAGAGGTTGCACGTTCAATTATTGCCTTCTAACTGCCTGGTTTCCAATGTATTTGAGTCATCATAGAAACTTTGATTGGATGTTTCTGGAGTCTCCTAATGTCTCAGAACAGCATACCAAGCAAGTTTGATGAATATTTACCTGATGCCTGCATATGACACATAGCACTACACCGCCAGTATGATACTTTAAGATTCACCGGAAGTTGATGACAACCAAAAATCAGTGGTTTATGGCCCGCTAAGTATGAAACTTTATTACTCTCCGACACACACATGACTCTGGCAGCAATATCGGATGCTTTAAAGCAGGGATAGTTATTCTCGTTATCTGTACCGTAGTTAGTCTGCTCAACAGTTTTGGAAAAACTTTTTCGTATTTTGATGAACATGGCTGTCATTTAACAGGGCGTCTTTTGACCACCATTTTATCCCGGAATGCTGACTGTCAGGTTTTATAAGAAAGTCATCAGTTATCTTTACCTTGTAACCGAGTGAAACATAGTGGGTATTGATACCATCGGCCTCATAGGCATTATCCTGATAGATATGATCAAACACACCTATCAGTTGTGCCTGGGAAAAATTAATTTCGGTGCCTAGTTCAGTGCTGGAAATTCTTTTTATAGCTTCTTCGAGTCGTTCATTCTTTTTGATTCTTCCGCCGGGAACAAACCAGAAGCCCTTGGCAGGTCGGTTTGTTCGTTTACCCAATAAAATTCGCCCCTGTTGATCTTCAAGTATTAAATCAATAGATACCAGGGGGGTAGAGTCAATAATCTGCAAAAAGCTGTTTTTATCTATCATTAACTATTTGCCAAATTCAGTAGAAAATAAGAAATGTTATCCAAACAGGTATGTTTAGCATCATCGCTTTTAAGTATTACTCTCATTAGTGAAATAAGATCCGATTGATGCGAATAAAAAAGTCAGAATCATAACGACTAAAAAAACAAGATCGTTTTTTCCATGTTCGATATAGAGTGCAAAGTCAGTATAACTGGTGAATTCTCCACGCTGACGCACCTCATAACTAATAAGCAAAGTCAGTATTACGCTTAGAAAAAGCCAACCGGAAAACGCTATTATTGCTTTAGCTGGATAGAATTCTTTTTTCATAAGGCTTTTATTCCTGTGCAGTAATATTCAAACTTGTTTGTCGCCTGGTTTCATAAAAAATATCTGAAAATCAAATGCCTGTTGAATATAAAAGATAAATCATCAAGCAGTTATTGTCTTTGGTTTTTTGTTATTCATGGGTCATGTGTGAATATTTAATTTAAAATCAATAGTTTAGATAATTCTTGCTGATATCGGGTATTGTGTAATGCAAAATCTTGAAATAGGCTGTCTCAGATGCGTTGATAAATTAGCTTTTTGTCATCTTTCATACAGTTGCTTGTTAAATAAATTTTGTTCTATAATAAGTGAACGCATCGTTTCGTAATTAACTCAAACCGTTTAATAAGGTGTTTTATGGATTCATTAATACAAGCCGATACTTATCAGATGGTATTGTATGGCTCATTTGTTTATGTGGCATTAATTGTAATTGGCAGCCAGTTTGTGGCTTCGCCGTATGG
>CBDUPD010000325.1:0-3809 GCA_965368985.1 uncultured Spongiibacteraceae bacterium
TTAACAGTTATTGGGGTTAACTATCGGTACAACAGAGGCATCCATCTAAAACTAGAGCTAGATCAATTTGATTCTGAAGACGATAACGACGACCTGGACGGCATGGACTATACCGAGCTTAAAGGTTCAGTCTCAATTGGTTTTTAGAAGGAAGGTAATAATATGAAAAGTCTAGGCTTATTTTTTACAACTGTTTTTCTAATAGCTATTTACTCCTCAAGTACATATGCCCTTGTTGACAATACCAAGACAGACAGCTCTATTGCCGCAAGCTCAAGTGTTCCCGTAGACAGGCTCACTGTACAAGAAGTGAAACGTCTTTTTCTGGGAAAAACAACTATCTGGCAAAATGGCACTGAAGTAAAAACATGCTACCTTGAAGACAATTCTTTTGGCGCTGAGTTTGTAAAAGAAATTATTGGAAAAACCACAGGAACGTTTCACTCTTACTGGACAAGACAGTTATTTGCAGGAAATGGTACGCCTCCTGAAGCATTTACCAAACCTGAAGAGGTTGTAGCATTCCTTAACAAAAACAAGGGTAGCATCTGCTAATTACACAAGTCTGAAAGCTATGGCTCTAAAGAAATTAAAATGATTGCTTTAAGATATAGTCAGTCATGGTACTTAAATTTAACCGTTCTTTTGCAGCCAGGTAAGTAAAGCCACAACGATAGGGTTAACTATCCAACGAAGCGGGTAAAGAATTACCCTTAATGTTTTCAATTTTTCCCCCATCTCTTGTTGATAATCAGAAAAAACATGTTGTTGAAAATTCAGTATTCTCTGACTTTCTGCAGTATCCATCCAATGTGTATAAAAGCGCTCCTCACCATGTACTGTCATCGGCAATCTTAGACCCAAAGCGTTAAATGCTGTAATCAAAAACTCATATTGTTTAATCTGACAGCTCTTCCCTCCACCTATGAGCAAAATTTTCCCATGGGCTTCTGGCGTACTTGCTGCACGACACATAGCCAAAGCAACATCCTTTGGATGAACATACTCCAGAGGGTTATCAGCTTTTACAGATAGCAGTTTGGCAAACATGGATTTATCTGTTTTTAATGTGCGAGAATCAACTGACACTCCTACACGAAGCACACACCAGGGTATATTTGAAGATTTCAGGGTTTCTTCAATTGCTATCTTATGGCGAGTGTAATTATCAGTTGCCTGCACTGGATCATCAGCGTAACGAATACCACCGGTTTTAGCAAAGCCATAAACTGTCACTGAAGAAGGGAAAATAAACACCGGTTTTTTCGGTTGCTGCTCGGCAATTTTTATTAATGCCTGACAAGCAGTGATATTAATTGCATCAGCCAACTCAACCATCGTATCGGTTAAAGGCGGCAATAGCGAGGCGTTATGAATGATAGCATCGATACCTTCTACCAGTGTTGGTAAAAGATCATTATCCCTGATATCCCCAAAAAAAACTTCTACATCTCCTGCAAACTGCCCAGCCATTTTACGTGTATTCGGATTATCAACATCAAAACAACGCACCGTATAACCCAACTCCAATGACTGCCTGATACACATCAAACCCAAATTTCCAAAAGCACCTGTTATTAATATTTTCATATCAGTCTTCTTATTATAAACCTGTTAGATGGGGTTAAACTCAGGACAATGAATTCCTTTCGGATGCTCAATAGTCGCCACGCATTTATTACAATGCGTGCAACGACTTTTATAATTGACATCTTGCATCGCCTGATTAGGTAAATCAGGATCACTTAACAGTGTTCTACCCAGCTGAATAAAATCAAAACCATCATTCATCAAGGTAGTAAAGCTTTCATTAGTACTGGCACCACCAACATAAATCATATTGCAATCGACGACATTACGAACACGTTTAGCCTGCTCAAGAAAGTAGAGCTCGTTGTAGGGGTAGTTTTTAAATAATACCGGGCCCACCATTAAAATAATGGCCTTCATGGCAAGATTCTTTTCTGCCGCAAGCATGGGTTTGTAAATATTATCTCCCCTGAACATCAACATGGGGTTCATGGTGCTGGTGCCGCCACTGGTAACAATACCGTCAATGCCACCCTGATCCAGCAATCTTGAAATATTGACTGCATCATCATAATCAAGACCACCATATACACCTTCGGTTAAACTGATTTTACCAATAACAGGAAAATCGTCCCCTACCGCTTTACGAACAGCTGCCAGCACATCTAACGGCAAACGCATGCGGTTATCGAGTGTTCCACCATACTGATCTTTGCGCTTATTGGTTTTCGGACTCATAAACTGACACAGGCCATAACCATGTCCGAAATGTATCTCTACACAATCAAATCCAACTGACTTCATAAACAATGCAGCATCATGAAAACTTTGAACCAACTCATTAATATGCTGCTGGGTCATGCCATCACAAAAAAACATACCGTTTGCCACACCGAGTAAATTGATACCAAACTGTGGTCCTCTTGGCCGCTTTTTCACTAAATGCGCATTTTTCGAAAA
This sequence comes from uncultured Spongiibacteraceae bacterium, assembly GCA_965368985.1. Lineage (GTDB taxonomy): Bacteria > Pseudomonadota > Gammaproteobacteria > Pseudomonadales > DT-91 > CAZTZY01. Next base: position 2,491 of record CBDUPD010000325.1, read on the forward strand.
GGCACCGCAATGAGCCATTTGTCCAGACACTTTGGTTCCAGCCTTATGTAACTCATCAATCATCCCTGACAGGGGCTCACGGATAATTTCATCCATAAACATCATATTCTCATTAATACGCCCATCACCCTCAGTAGCACAATAACCAAGCGTGGTCATACCCACGCCGCCTTCAGCCAAATTTTTATGAAACCGGGTCATTGCATCACCGGGCACACCACCGGGTGTTTTACCTTCAAATGTACCTGCTTTGATAAACCGGTTTTTTAGCTCCAGACCATTAAGCATGGCGGGTTCAAAACATTTATTTAGCATTGCATAGATTCCCTGTCAGCGTATATTTGTGTAACATGATTACATAACTAATGTAACTATGCTACATTAGTGACATAAAAATTTGTTAAGGGATAAATAATTGGCTGCTAAAAGACGTACACAGGCAGAAAGGCGCAATGAAACGCAGACTTTGGTACTTGAGAAAGCCTGTGAGCTGTTTGGTAAGAATGGCTATAACCAAACTTCCTTACAGGATATTGCTGATAGCTGTAATTCAACCATTCGCCCTATCTATCATTACTTTGATAACAAAAAAACCTTATTTCTTGCCGTCACAGAGCATATGGAATTGCAGCTTATGGAGAAAATTGAAAGTAGCATCAATCAGCCTGAAAAAATGTCGATGGCCGCCGGGTGGAATGCTTTTCTTGAAATAGCCGGTGATAAACAATTTCAACAAATTGTGCTTATTGATGCGCCCAATATTCTTGGTCGCGAACGCTGGGCTACCAGCTCGGTGGTATTATCGGCACGCAAGATCCTGTTAAGTGCACAACCCGATATTAGCGAACAAAAAGCCGAACTTATGACACGCATGATTATTGCAGCTTTAGCCGAAGCAGCATTGATGGTTGCAGAAACAAAAGATATTGAAGGCTTCACTCAGGAAATCAGTGAGCTGCTTGAAGGGTTTCTTAAGACCAATTCCTGACATGCCGGAGCGGATTCCATCCGCGAATGTGATAGCTTCTGCCTTTATTCGCTGATGCGAAAAACTACCACTCACTCTTTTGTCGGGATAAATCCTGACCTACAACATATCCAACTAACTCTTTTTGTCGGGATAAATCCCGACCTACAAAAAAATCTGACCCGCTATTTTGTCGGGATAAATCCCGACCTACAACATATCCAACTAACTCTTTTTGTCGGGATAAATCCCGACCTACAAAAAAATCTGACCCGCTATTTTGTCGGGATAAATCCCGACCTACAACATATCCAACTAACTCTTTTTGTCGGGATAAATCCCGACCTACAAA
>CBDUPD010000326.1:0-3802 GCA_965368985.1 uncultured Spongiibacteraceae bacterium
TATAAATACGGCACGCTGCCATCTTCATCTGTTTTTGTACAAGTTGCTGTCAGTACAGGTGTAGAGATCAGTTGATCGCCAATATTTCTGAAATTAACATTCAACAGACCCGTTTTATATTCAATGTCCGTGTATATTGTCTGATTTTTTTCAAACGATTTATCCATATTAAAGTTAATAATGTTCATATTATTAATATCAACATCCAATTCATCCATTAACATCAGACCAATCATATGTGTACGCCATCCACCTTTTGTCAGAACCAGATCATAAGCACCACCTCTATTTAACTTATCACGAGAATAGCCACTTGCAGCGGGTGTACCGGCATTACCACTTGAGTAGATATTGCCCTGAATAATTGCATCGCTGGTTACACTACCTGTTAGAACAATCTGACCATTGTGAAATGCAGGGTCAACAACTATGCCATTTTTAATGCTATTGCCTGCTTGTAAATTCACCACCTGACTAAAATAGCTACTGGGTATAGTTAATGTATCGTCCACACCATTCAGGTAAGCATCGGCATATATATTCCAGGTTCCTGGCAACATATCATGAGAATAAGAACCACTGGTTTCCTGAGACTCACTGATGGTATTCATTACACCGTCTGGCGAGCGTGTATACCCTCTCATTACATATCGAGAAATTGATAAACCGGGAATATCAAGAACACCAAACATATTCCCCAAGGATTCTGGCACCAGACTTATTTCAAAATTGTTAACCGTGGTTTCGCCTTCAGTGACATTAATAATCACATCCTTAAGCGAATGTCTCGAATCATCACTTAGTTTCACATAGCCTGATAAGGTAATATCGTTATTAGCCTGAACAGGGAAATTAAACTCGCCAGAAGTCGATATTTCAGTTTCAGCACTGGTAAATCCTTTCGCAGGGTCATTCAGCTTTGCGGTTATTTTTCCGCCGGTAACTGTTGCGCCATCAACAATTATAGCTCCTGAAACAAAGCCTGGAGATACAACAAAATCTTTTGTAATCGTTGAAAACTCATTAACTGAAACGTCAATGCTCTTGAATTCAAGCAAACTTTTTCGGCTATTGGTATAAACTGTTGCCTTTACAGTAAATGTTTCGGTACCTGACTCGGTAGTATTAACGGTTAAATTGTAAGAGTGGCTATCTGTGATGCTAACTTGCGAAGAATTCAAGCCTGCAGATGCTGTAACTGTTAAGTAATCTACCGGCAAGCTGCCTACATTAACCTCACCAACAATAAAACCCGGGTTTAATATAACCTCTTCAGCAAGCAGGGTATTTGAAATCAGTAATGATATAAAAAAACAAAAGAATGACCTGAAAATATTTCGAGAAGATAACTGCATAACACACATCCTTGTTAATTTTTGCCTCCTGGCAATGACTAACACTTTAAAAATTAACCCTATAATTCTATAACGCCTTGGCAACGTTACTCTATTTATAATTGGAAGGCGCGTCTTAATCCTTTAAAAGGCATCCTTCCATAGTCAAACATTGTCATCCATTACAATTTTCATCCTGAAACAACCAGTCTACTAATCCTTTAGCAACTTATTCCCCATCCTTGAGGTGTGCTGTTCTGCTGTTTCGTACTCTAAGATTAGACCCTGTACAACAGGAGTAAAATTCTAATATGGAATGCCAGTTATAATAAAATTTATAGTCGCTTAAAGGCCTATATTGAGCACTCCCACTCACAACCATAAGCACCTGATAATAAAGATAAAAAAACAAAAACTTCATTACAAAACCATGCATTACACTACATATCTCCATGTATTGCCCGGGTTTCTGGCAATTCCTGTGTTGACAACAAAAAATATGAAACTATGTTTAACAGTAACGAATGGAATTTTAAATTATCACTGAAGAAAGGAATCTCTCATGTATAAAATAATGTTAGTGGACGACGAAGAAAATATTATCAAATCCCTTAAAAGAGTATTAAGACCTTATAAGGAATGGGATGTCGAATCTTACCTCAATGCAGACGATGCTTTAAAACGAGCCCGCAGCTGTATCTTTGATGTCATTATCTCTGATTATAAAATGCCTGGAACTGATGGTATTGAGTTCTTGACCCAAATGAAAGAACTACAACCTGAAGCAATGCGAATATTACTTACAGGAACTAATGAAACAAAAACAGTGTTAGATGCTATTAATCAGGCAAGCGCCTTTAAATACATCACAAAACCCTGGAATGATGACGAATTAATAGAAACCGTTTCAGATGCCATCAATATTAAAAAAGATATTGTTAAAAACAAATTTCTTGCTCAACGTATTAAAGAATATGAGGAACAGGACGAATTGTTCAACTTACAAACCATTGAGTCACTAAACTGTCTGGATAATGCCCTGTCCTTTGCCTGAAAAGGATGATAATTATTCTTGAGACTTAATTAACACAAAAAGGACGCACCAAAAATGGACTTTATGACTGAATATACCGCTATTATTGATCCCAGAGATTACCTGTTATTCTTTTCCATGCTTGTGCTTCTTGCTGTTACTTATGTACTAATCAGGGGATATAAAGCAACTAAAAGCTTTGAACAAAATATTGAACACTTCTCTACACTCACTAATGATGCTTTTGCAAAGCAACTCAACGAGGTAGAAAACATCCCCTTTCAATATGACGTTAAATCCGGCAGTTTCGGGCCTCTTTCAAAAATACTTGATGCCTACGCGGTATCAACAACCGATGCAAATGGCATTATTACCTATGCTAACGAGAAGTTCTGTTCTGCCAGTGGTTTTTCAAAAGAGGACCTTATCGGACAACCTCACAAGATCATCACAGCCGATGTACATGAACCAGGTTTTTGGGATCATATGTGGGAAACCATCAAAGCCAACAAAGTCTGGCATGGTGAAATAGCAAACAATAACAAACAGAATGAGATATTCTGGATGGATACGTTTATTTTCCCATTATCATTAATTACAGATAGCAGTGATGGTTTTATTTCATTAAGAACCGATATTACAAAAATAAAACAACAAAATTCTACCTTGATAGAGGTGGTAGAAAAAACCGGTAAGAAGTTACATCAGGTTGAGAGCATGCTACTCAATTCCGAGAAAATGTCTTCACTGGGAACAATCTCTGCCGGTATTGCCCATGAAATTAATAATCCGGTAGCGTTTGTTAGTAGTAATATCAGTAAAATCAAGGAATATACTGAAACCCTTTCAAAAGCCATCGAACTGTTGAAAGGCAGTTTGATGAAAAATGATTTTGACAGACTGTTAGCCAGAATTCCTGACACTAATATTGATAGTGAAGAAATATCCTACATACTCGAAGATTGTCCCGGTCTAATCGATGAGACACAAGATGGCATTGATAGAATCAGAAATATCGTTACTGACCTTAAGAGTTTTTCACATCAGGGTAGTGATGAGCTCATTCTTACTGATCTTCATACTTGTATAAACACGGCATTAAATCTTGCACGAAACGAATTAAAATATAAAGTTGATGTAGTTACCAATTTCTCCGATAAACTGCCTCATGTACCTTGTGTCGAGTCAAAAATATCACAGGTTCTGTTGAATCTTTTTGTCAACGCCTCTCATGCAATTAAAGAGTCAGGCACAATAATTATTACAACATCACTGAATGAAGACCATGTCGTTATCTCTATAAAAGATAACGGTTGCGGTATGGAACAGGACATTCAGGATAATATTTTTGAACCTTTCTATACCACTAAACCCGTTGGTCAGGGTACTGGTCTTGGCCTATCCTTATCTCACGATATTATCAGTCTTCATAACG
>CBDUPD010000327.1:0-3800 GCA_965368985.1 uncultured Spongiibacteraceae bacterium
GAACTGCCATCTACACAGCTATGATGTACTTTAGTAAGAATAGCAAAGCTGTTTTTCCCCACAGCATCCATTGCATTAATGCCTTCAATGATATGACATTCCCACAAGGGTCTGGTCATATCCAAAGGCTGTGAAATCAAACGGGAAACCAGCTCATACAATTGTTGTTCATCACCTGGCGAGGGCAAACCGTGATGATAAATATGCTGATCGAGATCAAAATCCTCATCATCAACCCAATAAGGACGATCCCAGTTACCGGGAACCTCAAACAACTTCTGTTTTAAAATAGGCGCTGTATGAAGTCGTGCCTCAATATATTCAAGAATTCCTGCCTTGCCTGGGCGCTTCTTGTTACTGGTACTATTATCGTAAATACCGATACCACCAATATGCATCGGCGTGTATTTGGTTTCCTGATAAATAAAACCTGCATCCTGAATATTTAACTGCTTCATAGAAATATATAACCTGTTTCGAATAAAGAACAAAAAGCCCTACAAGGTAGGGCTAATTCTCGAGATTTCCATTTTGTACTTCAACACTGCATAGAGTATAGCAAAGCCTTACACAAGGCAGCTATTTTTTAAAACTTAACCATTAAAAATCAACACCACAGCCGCCTGAACCACAGTATCCCATCGGATTTTTGGCAAGGTATTGCTGATGCTCATCTTCTGCATAATAAAATTCAGTAGCCGGCAATATCTCTGTCGTAATCTTCATTGTAAAGCCAGCATTATCCAATGCTGCCTGATAGTGCTCGAGACTCTCTCTCGCTTCTTTCTCCTGCTCATCAGAGAAAGTATAAATACCAGAGCGATACTGCGTTCCATAATCACCCCCCTGGCGCATACCCTGGGTAGGATTGTGAGATTCCCAGAAAACTTTTAATAGCTGCTGATAACTGACCTCTTCTGGATCATATACCACCAATACCACCTCACCGTGCCCGGTTCTACCAGTACAAACATCTTTATAAACCGGGTTTTTCGAGAAACCGGCAGAATATCCAACAGCCGTTGAGTGCACGCCTTTTAGCCACCAGAATTTTTTTTCAGCCCCCCAAAAGCAACCCATACCAAAAACGGCTTTTTTAAGATTCTCGGGAAATGGCCCAACAATGCTACGATCTTTTCTAACATAATGAGTTGGTGATACCTGCATCACCTCTTCGCGATCTGGCAAGGCCTCGTCAGGTGTAATCATTTCTGACAGATAAAAAAGTTTCACTACAATTTACTCCTGATTTTTTCTGGCAAGCCATTATGATCAAAAGCATTCCAATCATCAATATCCTGGCTTAGCCTATCAGCAATCACCCAATAGACAGAGGGGTTATGAGAAAATCCCACATGTGAAGAAGGTATATGAATATTTTCAACCATTGGGTGTTCATCTAAAGTAGCTGTCTTTGTTGCCACAGCACCATCATGTTCACTATAGATCAGAGATGTTCTTACCTCTCGCTCACCCAGCTGGTCACGACGCGACATCCAGCCCTCAACATTTTGCAGATGGTCAGGAAGTTCTCCACCAAACACAAACTTGAGAATATTCCACACACTGGTACCTCTTGGATCACCGACAGGTGAGCCCAGTGTGATAATTTGCCTAACCAGATCAGGATGCGTTTGAGCGATGCTGTTAGCATAAATACCCCCCAGACTCCAACCTATCAAACTGACCTTTTCACCCTTCTGATCAGCAATTTTCTCGATACTTTTAACTATCGTTGCTTCCTTCTCTGCACAAAACTCCAACACCTCATCCAATGACTGCACTCGTTGCCTGAGAATATTTGTACCCAACCCCCAACCGCGGGCATCATAGCCCAGGTGTCCCAGGTAAAAACGCAGCACTGACATGCTACCATCACCACCACCCATTCCCGGAATGGTAATCACTGGATGACCATCACCTTTTGGCGCCTGTTTTAACTGGGAATGCCATCGACGATCAGCCAGGCTAGCCATCTCTTTAGCGGCTTTGGGCAACTCCCATAAAAGCTTTTTTGCGCCGGGTGGTTCCGGATGTATTGGATTGTTACTCATATTCGCTCTCATCTTCCGGCATTTGATGGGCTCGCTACAGAACTCCGTCATCCCTCAGCTACGGGATGACGTTATTTATTTAACGTGCTTTATTCAAGTGTGACCTGTATTTACCATTTTAGTTTAGCTGTATAACAAGCTAGCTTCTAAAATATTCCCTGACGACTCTCTGCACATCATACTCAGGATCTTTCATCACCTTCATATAACAATAAGCACTCAATATTGGCATTATCATCCAGAAGACATTCAAGCCCCAAAACTTGACATAAAAGCTGAAAAAATCAGGTCTTATATTTTCAAACCCTACCAAAGCCTCGGTACCTAAAAAAGCGGTATTACCATAAAACTGCATACAACCCACGGTTGCTGAAATAATAAATGCCTTTTTTACCTTGTTGCCCAGAAAACAATAAAGTGCATACCCCTGAACAACCCCCATAATGCCCGACCAATACTCAAGAATAATCATCAAGGGATCACTGCGTAAAAATCGTGTATCGGCCACCGAATATGTCCACCAATACCACAACCATTTATCTTCAGCAGTAGCACCAACCATATAACTATTCATCAATGCCCAGGTGAAATCCCAAATTACAGGAAATACCGTGGTAATCACTCCCCAGAAGATAATCACTGCCGTATAAGACACCTGTTTAGGTATATCACGCGAAGACATAAAAGGTAATAACAGAATAAGCAGCCAGCAAACAATCAAATTGCTCGATGCCACATTACTCATCAATAAAGGATCACCCAGATCAGAAAATACCAGAAACCAGCATCCCGCAGGAACCAACAAGGAAACAACAGCCAAAATGACCTGTAATTGAAAAAAGCCCACCATAACCTACTCCTCAAAGTACATTTAGGGGGATAATTTCAAAAAACCAAAATATAGTCAAATAATATTTAGTATTAATAATTAACACTATTTACCATATTGATTTAAATGTATTCAGAAACTCATAAAATCCGGGGTATTAAAGTCATATGACTTCTCTTCAGAGCGCTTAGCAATACGCCAGCCATCATCTGTTTTCACGTATTCGTCGATATACCACAAACCAAGAAAGAATATGGCATTCTGCTGGTCTTCCCCCATATTCAACTCCATGGGGTTAAAACACATAATCTTGCCAGTAGCCTTGTCACCATCAAGCTTGATTTGAAAGTTTGAGATCATATGCTGGGTATTGGCAAATACTGGCAAAGCTTCTTTTAAGAACGCTTTTACCACTGAATAAGACCCTACTGCTCCGCCCATAGCCGAATAATCGATATAGGCATCTGGCGTAAACAGGGTATCAAGCCTGTCAATATCGAGCGTATCAATAGCATCGGCATAATCAGTAATCAAATCACCTATTTGGATGATTGATAATATACTGCGTGGACTGTAAGCTTCCCTAAATATATTGTCACTTGCAGAAAGTTTATATGTATTTAAAGTGATGGAACTACTCATAAACAAATAAAATAACAAACGGACACGGCAGCCACCATGAAAAAAATATTTATCTCTAGTGCCATGGCACTTCTTATCTCTACCTGTGGGATATTAGCGCACGCAGAAACACCTGAAGAAAAAGGCAAGACCGAAGAAGCAGCCATGGAAGGATTATCTTCACTATTTGGCTAAACAATACTTTTTTCAATTAAATTTTTAACCTTATTTTTAACCTCGTTCTTTTTCATAATCTTAATTAGTAATTTCTCCTCCTTCAATTGATTGGCAGATTT
>CBDUPD010000328.1:0-3786 GCA_965368985.1 uncultured Spongiibacteraceae bacterium
AATTATCATATTGAAAACTGATTAATAAAGTTCTAAAGAAACCGATTCAGATAATCTACTTTATTTTGAATGATTTTGTGCGTATCAGGCGAGGGCTTGAAGGTGTCTTGAGCGGCATACCACAATATATCCAGATAGCAGTATATGATACGACAATGCAATAAGCGTTCTTCTGCGCTGCTTATGTCAATGGCATTGCAGACTACATCATCATCGTAGCCAATATACGCTGCCAGCAAGATTTTGATAGTGGTATCATCCAGCTGATTACCTTCAGCAATCACTGCCAAATCAAAAAAAGGATCGCCCATGGCGGCGTATTCCCAATCAATGGCCTTCAGGGTGTTGCCATTTAATGTGATCAGGTTGCTGGCCAATAAGTCATTATGGCAGACACACAGTGAAGGGTTCATTGATTGAGAGTCACCGATACGGTGCTGTACTTGTGGCTCGATTTTTTTGATTTTTTTGGCGAGCTCAGTCTTTTTGTCAATGGCTTGCCAATATTGCGCAGCTTTATTTTCTATATTCAGGGTGCCATCTATGGGGGGGAGTTGATGAATTGATTTAAGCAGTTTGACAAGATGGTGAATATTATCAATGGATATAAAATCTGTCGCTGTCCAGAAGTTGCCTGGTAAAAACTCTGTAATCAATATATCTACTGCTGGGTCATAATAGATAATCTCTGGGGCCAGACCAAATTTACTGGCTTGTCGAAGTGCCTGAAACTCCAGTTCTCTATCAAGCCCAAGTTGTTCACTGTTAGGTGCATTCAGTCGTAATACAAAATGTGTATCTTGAGATTGAATAAGCCAGGCTTCGTTAGTTAACCCGCCTTCAAGTTTGCGTATAGCTTCAGGTTCTGCTGAGCACCACTTGGACCAATGTTTTAGCGCATTGTTTAAGCGGTGATTATTTGTCTCATGATTTTCTAGGCAGGATTTAGACATGGTGTCGCCTGCTCACGGTAACGTTTTAGCCATTGCATGTATCCATAAATAGCAATCACTACGTACAATACAAATAGAATAGCCGTCAGGTATAAGCCTCTATCAATATAGAGGTAGATAGATATGGCATCGATAACTACCCAATAGATCCAGTTTTCCAGAACCTTCTTTGTTACCATATAGGTAGTATATACACTGGCCCATGTTGTGAAAGAATCCAGATAGGGCAGGGCAGCCGAAGTGTTTTTTGTCAGCAGATAACCGGAGACTATTGAAATAACAACAATGGCCGATATTCCAGCCAGATGTTGTTGCGCTGACCAGGTATGAATGTGCAGGTCTTCATTTTTATTAGCATGATGGCGCCATTGCCACCAACCATAAACAGCCATTACCAGATAATAAACCTGAAGTGCTGATTCCATTAGCAGGCTGACATCCCAGAATAGAAAAGTATAAATAGCCGTGCTGATCAGGGCCGCATACCAACATTCGATACGTTCTTTTACCGCAAGCAATACATAAGCCAGGGCAAGTATTACAGCGACGACTTCCCAGCCAGACATGGCTTGCATGGCAGAAAGTACTTCTGAGCTAATTGATTCGCTACTCATAAGACAAAACTTTATGTATTAGGGCTAAGGTTGCCATTAATAAATTTGCACACAAAAATACCCTTACCGTGTTTTTCAAAAGAGATGCGCATCTCTTCGCGAAGAGTATCCATTACTGCATCATAATCACCAAAAATCTGTGTACTCATGGTGTTGGTAATAACTTCAAGTCCCGGATGTTCATTAACCTTATCTATGAAGGATTTTATGGTTGGAATGTACTCATCTTTTAGTGGGTATAGGCTGATTTCTACGGATAGTTGCATAAAGTAATACCTCGAATGTGTTGTTGCCCCTTCTCATGGTGAGAGAAGGGGCTTGATAATTACAGGTTCCAGTTAACTGTAACACCAATCATACGTGGTTCGCCCAATTGAGTGTAGCCACCAGTGCTATAACCATCACGCGGATCATTGGCAAAACCAAAACCGCGAGTTTCATAATCTTTATCAGTCAGATTACGGCCCCATAAAGCGATATGCCATTGTTGAACTTTGTAACCAATTTTGGCATTTAATAATTCATAGGCCTCAGACTCTTCATCGTGCCGGTTTGAAAAATAGAATTTGTCTTTGCCTTCAATTTCAGTGCGGGCATACCAGTGGTCAGTAAAGTCATATTGTCCACCAATGGCAAATTGGTAGTGAGGAGCGTGAGCCTGGTCCCGGCCACTTTTATCTTCGCCGGGAATAACGCTATCATCCCAGTCGGTAGTGTCAGGAGTTACATACTCATCAAATTCAGCTCTTAATAAACCGAAATTGGCAAATAACTGAAGTTGATCGACAGGCTGCCAATCCAGTTCTGCTTCAAGGCCATAGTTTTTACCTTTGGCTGCATTATTAATATGATCAACAAAAGTGACAGGTCCATCCGGGTCATTTTCATCTTTGGGTCTTTCAAAAGAGCCTTTCACTTGCTGGTCTTTACGTTTTGCATAAAACAGGGCTATACGAGAGCGTAATGTATTATCAAACCAGTTAGATTTAGCACCGATTTCAGTGTGCCACATGTACTCGGTATCAAAGTCACGAAGCTCTTCTTCAAGGCTGCCGTCTGTGTTTACTCCGCCAGCTTTGTAGATCATATGGTTTTCAGTGATCAGATAATCAAGAGCTAATTTACCGCCATACAGAGTGTCATCGGTATCGATATTCAGTGCATCAGAATCATTGTAGTCGGCATCCCATCGTTCAACCCGTAAACCAAAGCCTAGACTTAATCGATCGGTTAGGGCGCTGTTTGTTTGGGCGTATAAAGAGCTTGTTTGTGTCTTATATTCACTCTCAAAAACAGCAGGGTTATAGGTATAGTTGCGTTCAAGGTCTTCATCTTTGGCTAGATGGTAAATGCCGATTACCCAATTTGTGCTGTCAGAAAATATTTTTCCCGACTCGTCAGATAACACACGAAATTCCAGACTGTAGTTTCTTCTGTCACGCAGGTATTGGTCAAAAGAGCTGTATTCCCAGTCTGGTTCAATGCCAACATAGGTCCAGTCTTCATCGTAGCTGTATTCAGATTCAGAATCGGCATAAGTTACAATGCTTTCAAGTACAACGGTGTTGTTTATATTCCATTGGCCATTGATGGCATGAGCAGTTGTTTTTTGAGTGTCACGACCAGGCTCATCAGAAAGAGTTTCCCGATTGTTATCCAGTGAAAAAGCATCATAACCATTATCAATATCAACATGTGACAGGGTGAAATCAAGTCGTAAGTCATCAGTGACTAACCAGCGTAGTTTAGCGCGTGCTGTTAGTTCATCACGGTTATTGGTGTCACTTTTATCAAGATATTTGTTTTCGATAAAGCCATCAGAAATATAATGTTTAACGGCAATTCGAGCGAGCAATATATCTTTAACAAATGGGCCGCTAACGGCTATTCCTTGCGAGTAAGTATTATAATCTGCTTCGGTCATTTCAATATTCGCTTGCAGGTCATTGCTGGGTGCCTTGGTGTGAATATTAATTAAACCGGCGAGTGCGTTTGCACCGTAACGTGTACCCTGGGGGCCACGTAATACCTCTACCTGTTCAACATCAAACAGCGTGGCTGCAGTACCAATACCTGTGTAATCAACATCATCAATCATCATGCCGACTGATGGATTGATAGGCTCTTTAAACTGGCTGCGCTCACCGATGCCTCGAATCTGGAAAAAACGTGAGCGAGAAGAACCGCTGGAAAAGTTCACGTTAGGTGCCAGGTTCATG
>CBDUPD010000329.1:0-3768 GCA_965368985.1 uncultured Spongiibacteraceae bacterium
CCAACCGTTATTGCTGAAGCAACAGGTCTGGGAGCAGATCAGCAATTTAAACTGGATGGCAGCTTTCACTATTCATCAAAAGAAAGTGAAATAACTTCTGCGGGGCTTTTTGTGCAAGACCATATAACGTTATCGGAACAGTGGCGATTAAATATGTCTGCTGGCTGGTATCATTATAAAAGCCAACAGTATTCTTTTGAGGTGAATAGTTTAGGCATATTAATTGGTGAACGATTACCCATGGAAGTTACGGTAGAGCCAGAGTTTGATGTGTTTATCCCGCACGTGGGTGTCGTTTATCTGCCAAGAGACGATTTCTCCATATATCTCAGTTATGGCGAACAGTTTAATATTGTGCATTATATTGATTCAAGTGGATCTGTTTTTGAGCCGGAAGAGACAGAGTCAACAGAGTTGGGTAGCAAGTGGTGGATCAATAAAGAATTGATAGCGTCAGTCGCTTTTTTCGAAATGCGTCGTACCGGCTGGATTGTTAATGATGCTGATGATCCGGATTACTTTAGTCAGGCTGGTGAGTTGATCAGCAGGGGTGTTGAGATAAATCTCACAGGTTTTATTACGCCACAGATAAAAATTGCATCGAATGTTGCAAGACATGATATGAAATATCACCTCAACAATGAAACAGAATTCCAGTTGGCCGATGTGCATTTTAATAATCTGACCAAGGGTGTGCCTGAGAAAATGGCGACACTATGGCTGCAATATTATTGGCAGGATTACGGCACACGTGGTTGGTCGCTGGGCGTTGGTGTAAATTACATAGGTGAAAGCGAGATAGATAATCAACGGCTTGTTATTCCAATTGACAGCTATACACTGCTTGATATGGGGCTGAGTTACACCGCAGAAGATTTTCAACTCAGCCTGAGTATTGATAATGTAACCGATGAAGAATGGATAAGCGGCTATAGTGGCGTGTTATCTGATTTTGGTTATTCACCGCAAATTCAACCCGGTAATTCCAGACGGTTCCGCCTGGGCCTGGACCTTTTCTTCTAGATTTTTTTCGTAAAATCTTTTTCAAATAAATTGTCCTGACTTACTCTGTTATAGGCACTTCTATATAGCAGCCTCCAATTCTATAGAAAAAGTACCTTTGAATGAAAAAACAGTAGATATCATTTTAAGCAGGTCATGGAATTTTTAAGAATCGGTACAAATAGTATTCTAAAAGGAATCAGAAATGCATATTTCAAAGTTGAAAAAGCCTGTTTTTGTTTTATATGCCAAATTTGTAGGCTGTTGCCTGGTAATTACTGCTTGTGGGGATGGCGGTGTTTATAAAGTACCATCAAGCAATATTGATACTGATAAGATGATTGCAAATTTTTCTATTATTGATGGTGGCGGGGAGTCAGATAGACAATGGGCAAGTGCCGATCTGCTAAATTCGAAAGGGTTAAATATCGAGCTGCTGGATTCCGAAGAATTAAGTGTTTCTGTTAATGCGGCAACAACTCAACTTTCGTTATTGGAGCAATATATACCAGATTATATTTTTGGCATTTTTGGTTATTACGATATGAATTATAACGCGGAGGTGTTCGGTGCTCGAGTTCCTGAGACAACGGTTACTTTTGCATTATCCAGATCAGGTGCGGGTAATGATGCCCCTGCATCAACGGTTATTTTTCCTGTTGCTCCAGACTTGTCTTTCTCCGGTGGAGATAAAGTTGTTTATGGAGAAACTATTGATATGACCTGGCCTGTTGATCCTTCAAGTGAGACGGTTAATTTTCATATAAGAGCACAATGTGGTTTGGCTTTTGATGAAAACGATGAGGTTTACTATCCTCCGTTAGCTAGCATATCAAGATACCACCACAGTGTTATTGAAACAGTGGATGATGATGGGCAATGGATACTTTCCAGTGAGGTAATCGATATGATTATTGATACTGCTGCCGAGAAAACAGTATTTATTGATGAAAGTATAAGGCAATACTGCAAATTGGATTTTTCAGTGACACGATATTCATATGGTGAAATAGATCCGGCATTTGAGAGTGGCTCAGTCGTTGCCAAAAGCATGAGGCGAGGAATTTTTTATATGGATGTAACAGATTCCCTTCCCTGATATCAGTATAAGCAAGGGAATAAATAGCAGCTTGTTATTTTCGTTTTTTGAAAGCACCATGCCCATCATTAATCACTTTGCTTTTAGTCTTGGGGCTACCACCGGTTTTTGATTTTTTATTTTTATCGGTTTTCTTCTTTTTGGTACCAGCAGCCTTACCAGAGCTTTTAACTTTCTTTGGCCCTTTGTAGTTGGCTTCAAGCCCTTTGACTTTTCTTTTCTCGAAACGTATTTTCAGATAACGTTCAATACTCGATAACTGGTTATATTCAACAGAGCTGACCAGTGTGATGGCTTTTCCTTCTTGTCCGGCTCGGCCGGTTCGACCGATACGGTGAACGTGGTCATCACCAGATTGTGCGACGGTGAAATTAATCACCAGTTCAACATTATCAATGTCGAGCCCGCGGGCAACAACATCAGTAGCTACTAACACTTGCAGTTTGTTGTCTCTAAATTGATTCAATACCTGCTTGCGTTCGCTTTGTGGAATCTCTCCGTGTAAAAATCCGGTTTTCAATTTTTTATATTTGAGCAGGTTACCCAGTTGCTGGCATTGTTCACGGGTGTTGCAGAATATAATGACCTTTTGTGCATCTTCAGCGTCAATCAGTGCTGTAACCAGATTCTCTTTGTGTTTTTGATCGTCAGCCAGCACGATTTGTTGGCATATTTGGCTATGACCCTGTCTGTGTGAATCAACTACAATAGATTCAGGATTATTCAGTATTGCGCCAATGCCTCTCAAGCCTTTATGTTTCAGTGTGGCGGAATACAGCAGATTCTGTCGCTCGGTATTACACGCCCTGGCAATGGTATTCATCTCCTCAGAGAAGCCCATATCAAGCATGCGGTCTGCTTCATCGAGTACCAGTATCTCAAGATCACGGAAATCCGGAGTACCCTTTTCAATATGATCAACCAGTCGCCCCGGGGTGGCTATTAAAACTTCAGGGTTTTTGCGAATGGTTGCTACCTGGTGTTTAAACGCTTCACCGCCAATAATGAGGCCGCATTTGATTGGGGTAAAAGCGGCCAGTTTTTCAAAGGTTTTCTGGGTTTGCAGTGCCAGCTCGCGTGTCGGCAACAATATGAGTGCGCGTGTGCCGCTATTGGGTGCCTTTACATCAAGCATACGATTGATCATGGGTAATAAGAAGGCCGCTGTTTTACCGCTGCCGGTTTGGGCAGAAACCATCAGGTCTTTTCCGGCAAGGGCTGCAGGAATGGCTTGGGCCTGTACTTCGGTAGCTTCGGTAAAACCAAGCTTATCAAGGGCTTTAAATAGCTGTTTGTTTAAAGGTAATTCGAGTAACAAGGACAATGGTGTCTACCTGGTTCAGAGTTGTTTGGTTCATTTTAACAGATTTGGATAGCCAATGGTGCTCTTATAACTGAACTTCATGGAACCTGTGTTTTTTCGTTGAAAAAGTTATTTTTAGTTTTTCCGGTACTGACTATACTAATTATTCGATGTGATGCAGGTCACAGTTATTGAGACAGATGTCCTGCCGGGTTCAGTGCTCTATCGATAATTTATACGCATTAATCTTCATAACAGGCTGATTGTGCCCGGAAGTATTATTGTGCGAGAGTGTTGTGATAACACATTCAATAAGGGTAGTTTACCCCCGAATATTGCTGGAACTGAGCCGTTGGATTTGAAT
>CBDUPD010000330.1:0-3756 GCA_965368985.1 uncultured Spongiibacteraceae bacterium
CAGGCAAGCAAGTGGCAGAAGAGAGGTTTTATCTCAGCTGTCATCATTTCTTTTTATGCGATTTTTCTTGGGTTGATTGTGCCCTGGCAGCTTAAAGAGCGACTGCCAGATATTGCCGGTGATTTGCTGGGTGGTAGAGAGTTACTGATTGAAGATATCCGTATTAACCCTTTTACACTCTCGATAAGCATTGATCAACTAGTGTTAAGCGGTCTAAAAAATGAGCAGTTGGCAGGTTTTGAATATTTCTATGTTAATTTCCAGCTGTCTTCCCTGTTTCGCATGATGTTGACGTTTGATGAGATTACGTTAATCAAACCCCATGGGCATATTATTATTGGTAAAGATAAAAAATTGAATATTGATGATTTGTTGTCTTCGTCAGAAAGCGGGATTACTGAAAAAAGTGATGAGTCTGAACCGGAGGCTGAACAAGTAGATAAGAGTGCCGGCATAATCGGTATCCTTATTCATAATTTATCGATTCAGGGGCTTGAAGCGCATTTTACTGATGAGTCTAAAAGTAAGCAGTTTGATGCTAGCATCGGGCCTTTGAATGTTACATTGGACGGATTTACTACCCGACAAGATGAAAATACGTCCTACCAGCTAAAAGCTGAATCAGCCAGTGGAGTGATTGGTTCGAAATTGGTATGGGATGGGCAAATATCTATTGTGCCGTTAAGCTCTACAGGAAAATTGCATATAACAGATATCAATATCGTAAAGTGGTGGTCCTATATATCTGATGATGTGAATTTTGTGGTACAAAGTGGCTTGCTTGATGTAGCTGCAGAATATGCTTTTGATATGTCGGGTGACAAGCCGGTAGTAAAAGTCTCTAACTCTTCAATTGTGCTTGATAATATGAATGTGGCAGCTGTAGATAATGATGAGGCATTGATTGCATTGGGTATGTTTCATGTGTCTGGTGTTGCCTATGACTCTGTAAAGCATCAAGTTGATATCATGAAAGTTTCTCTTGATGACAATCAGGTGATTTTTGAGTTGATGGATGGGGGTGGTAATAATTTTTCACCATTGTTTACAGGTAAGCAGGAAGAGGATACTTCAGCAACAGGAGGTGAGCCTGTTGATTCTGAGTCTGCTACTGAGCAAGTGACAGAGGATGAGCAGGAAGAAGGCGAGATAGAAGATGATCTTGAATCAGGTATTGAGTCTGGTGTAGCTGTTTCTGATAAGAATTCCGAAGAAGAGAAGTCTGCTCCTTCAGCAGAAGAGCCTGAACTGTTGCTGAATATTAATCAGATTGCTTTGAATAATAATCGGCTTACCTTTAAGGATAGTACGCTCGAAAATGATGCGATTATTGAATTGTCTGATATCAATGTAAGCCTTAGTCAATTTAACTTGAGAGAGGGAAGCGAGTTTCCTCTGGCGTTGAGTCTGTATATTAATGAGGCTGGAAAATTAAATGTGGCTGGTAAGGCCGGGATTTCCCCGGTGAACGCTTCTCTGGCCGTGAGTCTGGAAGGTCTCCCCTTACAGAGTATAGAGCCTTATCTGCAAGATTATACGCACCTGGAAATTGAAGATGGGCAATTAACTGTCAAATCTGATATTACGCTTTCGATAAACGATGATACGACTCAGGTAGGCGTATTGGGTGATGTGAATATTGTTAACTGGAAAGCAGGTATTGCCAATCAGGAAAAAGACTTTATGGCTTTTCAGGCGCTGAATATTAACGAGGTTGATTTTCAACTTGAGCCTATGAGGCTGAATATTACAACTGTTGAATTGGTAGAACCGAATATCCTGGCTTTGATTGATGATCAAGGTGTTATGAATCTTGGAAACATTGCGAAATCGTCAGAGACATCGAATGAAAAGCTTGACGCGAAAGACGGCTCTGAAAAAGAAGGTGACAATACAGGTAATAATACAGGTAATAATGCAGCTAAGGTGCAAAGCTCACCCGTTATTAATGTTGATAAGGTTATTCTTCAAAAAGCAAATTTCAGATTTGAAGATTATTCAGTATCACCTTTCTTTAATATTGAGCTAAATGAATTTTCTGGCGATATAAAGGAGATATCATCTGATGCTGCTACTAAAGCTGTGTTAAATCTTAATGGTAAGATTGATGGATATGCTCCGGTTGTTTTAAATGGTGAGGTTAACTTTCTTTCAGAAGAGCTCTATACCGATATCTATTTGACGATGAAAGAAACTCAAATGTCAGAATTTACACCTTACACTGCAACATATATTGGTCGTAAAGTGGACAAGGGCAAGCTGAATCTTGATCTGGCATATCATATTGAGAACAATGCGTTAAAATCAAAAAATAATATTTTACTTGATCAATTTACGCTTGGTGATCATGTTGAAAGTGAAAAGTCTGCAAACTTACCCGTTGGTCTGGCTGTTAGCCTGTTGAAGAATTCCAAGGGTGAGATAATAATCGATATGCCTATTGAAGGGAATCTGGATGACCCAAATTTTAAATACGGGAAACTAGTCTGGAAAACACTGACAGGATTAATTGTAAAAGCTGCAGCATCTCCATTTATGTTATTGGCTGGTGCTGTAGATGGTGGTGAAGACCTGGGTCTGGTTCAATTTGATGCAGGAGAATCTGATCTGACAGTTGATGCAGAAGCCAGGCTGATAACCTTGCGTGATGCATTGGCGAAGAAGCAGGATATCAAGCTGGAAATCAACGGCTGTTATCACTTGTCGAAAGATTCAGATGTGTTAAAAATTCAAAAAATCAATAAAAAAATTGGCGTGCAAGCTGGGCAACTCGAAACTGAGTCATATCTTACTCTGTTAGAAGCCTATTATAAGCAGACCAAAGGTGCAGATATTCAATACCCGGCACCGTCGCCAGAAAAACCGTTAACACTGGTCGTAAAGAAAGCATTTATTATGGGTCAACTATTGCTCGATGAAGAAGTATCAGAAAATGATTTGTTGGCACTGGCTCAGCGTCGTTCACAGAGTATTCAACATATTATCTTGCAAGATAATATCATTGGGATAGAACGAGTTTTTGTTGGAGGTGTTGAGATAATCGCACCCGGTGTCGAAAGCCTTCAGTGTGCAATGAAATTGAACTGATCTGTCGGAGATTTGATTTTCGGAGTTGGCAAGTTGTCGGAATTTGAATTCTGAACAAAATGCCTGATAAGAATAATGTTGCAGAAAAGTGATTCATAGGTTTTTCGGGCAAGCAAATATTTTTCAGGTTTTGTAAAATAATCTCGTTTTCAGATGCATTCTCTCTATTAATTCAGTTGTTTTAAAATAAATGTCCTGTAGTGGTGGGTTTATTGCACTATATAGAAAGGACGATAATTCTGACCAGGAGAAGTTGTGATGGGATGGAGTTATCTGAAGGACTGAATTCTATTGGAAGATGCAAATGACTTGTCAAACTCATACCCAAAACCTGAAAGCCTATGCGGCATTGCTCTTGATTGGATTATTCATCACTGGTTGTGATCAGGTTCCGAGTGTGGATATCCCAACCGATGAGGTCTATGTGGATTATTCAGTTGATGCGTATGAAGCGTACCCAACCAGTATGAGTGCCTGGTTTTATACCTATGAAAATCAAGCTGATAGTACTGCTCCCCTGGGTAGTTTGTTGAATAGAATAAATATTGATCTATCGCCTGAGGAAACAGGCGTGGCGACAGTGAATGGTGTTAATTATCCGATGGTTTCTATTGAAGATCAGTACGCAGAGGTCCGGGATGATCCGGAGACCATATTTTTGTTTATTAC
>CBDUPD010000331.1:0-3740 GCA_965368985.1 uncultured Spongiibacteraceae bacterium
TAGCTTAAATCAGCTTCTTCAAAAACATAAAGCATTATTACAGTCTGAAGATGAAACCATTACCGGATTTAATATCGGCATGAACTGTGGTGAAGATGCCGGGCAAACAGTGATGCATTGCCATGTTCATTTAATCCCGCGCCGTAAAGGGGATATGCTCGACCCGAAAGGTGGCGTTAGGGGTGTGATACCTGAAAAGCAGAAGTATTAGGTATGTTGATATGAATGAAAGCAGGGATGTGATCAATTTTGCCGAACGTGTAATGGCATTGCTTGATCAGGGTAAGTTTACCAGCACTTATAAATACGCTGTTTTGTTAGCTCTTATGGATCTGTCTATGGAGAGATTTAGCAAAAAAGGTATAGCGCCCAGTATGGTGACTACACGCCAGCTGGCTGAAAAGATTATCGAAATCTATTGGCCGCATACAGTTCCATTTAATATTTCCAAATCTGGTGAAAGAGTTCTCCTGCAAAATAGTGGCCGAAAAAACGTTCAGGCAACCATAATCAAAAAAATTCAGTCATTTAGAGAAACAAGTAAAGTAGGTGCAATGGCCCCTTATTTTAAGGCCAAGTTTTCTGATCAAATGCAGTTTGAAAAATTAATACATGATGTTGAATGGGTATTGATTCAAATGCCACTGCCTAGGCTACAAAAATTTGGTTCTGGTGTGAGTGAATTTATTTATCAAATTAACTGGGATGATTCAATTAAAAAAGGTGAGGTGAGTCAGTATCAAAAAGGTGATAGCGCATCACTATTTGATAATAGAATATTATTTCATAGAAATGTTGCAGCTTACCTAATTCAATTAAACAGCTTATTGAGGCCATTAATCCAGAGAGAGTGGTCAGTTCAGGTGGCTTCATTAAACAAGCTCGAAGAGTCGAAACTACAGAGCTTCCTGTTTGGTACGCCACGAGCAGCTACTACCGGTTTGCGAAATGATCTTATGGATATTCAGCAGGGTTGTTGTTTTTATTGTGTTGGAAAGTTCGGCGCGTCAATGTCGAAAAAGCCAGAAGTAGATCACTTCATCCCCTGGGCTCGATACCCTAATGATTGTCTTGCTAACTATGTTGTTGCACATAGAGACTGTAATGCTAATAAGAAAGACTTTCTGGTGTCAGAAGATCATCTGGGGGCGTGGTGGAGTCGTGTGTGCACTGATAGTAGTTTTGTGTCAGATATAAGCAGCATTGCCCAGAAGAAAAGTTGGGAACCGGGGATAGAATTATCTAAAGGCGTGGCTACATCGATATATTTAAATTTAGAAAATGGCGTGGAACTTTGGCAAGAGAGAAATAAATTTACGTCTGCGAATAAGAATAGGATTTATCAGATATTGAACTATGAATCCGGTTTTTAATTATGTCAATTATAACAAAAGACCTCATAGGCTTTCTGCGTCAGCACTTTGTGCTTGATTGGCAGGGTATTCATGGGGTTAGTCATTGGGCGAGAGTTAGACAAAATGCCTTGTTGATAAGTCAGCAGACGGGTGCTGATAATCAAGTGCTTGAGTTGTTCGCTTTTTTGCATGATGCAGCCAGGGAAGATGAGTTAAAAGACCCTGGGCATGGTTTACGTGCTGTTGGTTTGATTGAGGTATTACAGGGGAGTTATTTTCATTTGAATTCATTGCAGTTAGAACAGTTGATGCTGGCTTGTGAGATGCATAGTGAAGGGTTTACCCAAAATAATGATATTACAGTGATGACGTGTTGGGATGCTGATCGGTTGGATCTTGGCAGAATAGGCATCATGCCTGATCCAAATTACTTATGTACTGATGCGGCGAAAGACCCGGCAGTTATTGAATGGGCTTTTTTAAATAGTAAGAAATAAGTAAAGGAAATAACAGGTGCAGGAGGGGATTGTTGGGGGTAGGGTACCATTTCTTTCAATTTGAATGAAAATCAAGGGCTATGATTATATGTAGCCTTTTTGTCTATTTTTATTATATTCTTGACCGTATAGTTGCAATAAGCATATCACGGATCGATTAACCATGAATTTCAAACCAGTTCTTTTATCATTAGTTCTCTTTATCAGCTGTCAGGCTCAAGCTCAAGCTCAAGCTCAAGCTACATATACTCCATTAACATTTTCTGGCACGGTTGACGTAGTGAAAGGTGTTGCTGATGTTTCGTTTTCTGTTCCATCCAGTCAGCAAGTTTTAATTCATATCCCTTTTGAAAACAAAAGCGATATTTCAGATATCCAATATGTGTTGCCTAATGGTAAAACGGTTAATTCAGGCAATGGCGAACAGCATGGTGTTATGTTTTATAACGCAGCTGATGATGAAATGATGCCCATGAATACCTGGATGATAGCAATTGAAAATGTTAAGGCAGGTGAGCATAAGCTAAAAGTGTTTACCCACTCTGCTCAGGTTGCCTATATGGTAACGTCGATTGGTAATATCAGGCACAGTTTGCTTATCGGTGACAGCCTGATGGAGGTGATAAAAGTCGACAAGCCCATTCGACTGGGTATTCATATTGTTGAAGGTGTTAAGCCTGTTACAAACGCTATAGTGAATATTTCATTGAAGAATAATGATGTAGATGTTGTTAACAGAATTCTTGTGGATAATGGTAAAAACGGTGATGCCAAGGCAAAAGACGGTATTTATGAGTTGCAGTTTACGCCTTCCGAGAAAGGTACTTATGCATTATCGATTGAATATACCGGTTTCAGCTCAACCAATGAGTACTTAAGTGGTACTACTGCCATGCGGTTTGTTGTAGTGCCAGCATCAATCAATAATTTTGAAGATTATATTGATGAGATCAATAATCGATATGATAAAAGTATCAAGGTCTCACCTGACTATATAGAGCGGTTAATCGATAAAGATGGTGATGGGTTGATCGACAAGTTGGAATTGGCTTTTACGATTTCGGGTGATTTGCCTGCATATGGTGCATATTCTATCAGCGGTGATCTTGATTTTGGTGATGGAAGAGTGGTGAGAGGGAGTGATTTGATACATGTGAATGATATGGAAACGGGTGTATTAAGGGTTTCTTTCCCGGGCTTAAAGATTAGTGATATGGGTTATTCTGGCAGAATCAAGATTGCACGTATTAATGTCAGTCATCAAGTGATTAAACAGGAAGAACGGCAACAGCAGTTAAAGGGCAGGGGGCCGATTACCTCATTAAAGCAGCTGGAACCTACGCAGTATCATGAATCGTCTATCTGGCAGCGTGAGAAGCTAATGCTGTTGGGTAATTTTACAGAGTCACTGGTTGATACTAATGGTAATTATATAGATGACCACGTGAAAATTACCTTTGATGTTAATGCCGCATTGGCTGGCACCTATAGCGTTCAGCTTTATGGTTATGGCAGCAATAAACGCCATCATAATGGCACTATTTTATTTTCTGAATATTTAAAAAGAAATCTTCATTCCGGTGTTAACACGGTACAGGCGTTAGTAAGCCTTGAAAATTATAAGAAGCTGGATGTTGATGAGACACTTGATTTGGCATTAACCATGTATTTGATGGCGAAAACCAAGGCTTCTATCTATAGTGAAAAATTTTATCGTACCCAGAAATATAGCTGCGATGCATCTACAGAGTGTGATGTGAGGATTGACGAGCCCAGAGAGAAGAGCCGGATGGATACCCCTGAAGATGCTCCCGGATACCACGCCTATTAAAGAGGGTAGGCCTCTGGTAGAGAAACAGTATACTGGTTCAAGCCCGGTATGACAGAT
>CBDUPD010000332.1:0-3732 GCA_965368985.1 uncultured Spongiibacteraceae bacterium
GCCTTCAATCGGTGTACTGGGCCTGATCGTTCCTACCTTTTCACGTAAACCGTTATTTGGTTACAAACCTCTGGTCTGGTTCATGCTTATCCTGGTTCTGTTGGGTTTAATAGTTTGGGCACATCACCAATACACCATTGGCATGTCTCTGGCAGTAACAACCTATTTCATGATTGGCACCATTCTTATTTCAGTACCGGTTGGCATGATGCTATTCAGCTTTTTGTTTACCATGTGGCGCGGCTCAATAACATTTGAAACACCCATGCTATTTGCGATCGCGATTATCCTGATGTTCTCTTTTGCCGGTGTTACCGGTGTAATGCTCGCAGTAGTACCTGCCGATTTACAATACCATGACACCTATTTTGTTGTGGCCCACTTCCATTACGCACTGATACCTGGTGCCGTATTTGGTCTCTATGCCGGCGTGTTCTACTGGCTACCCAAATGGACCGGGCACATGTATAACGAAACCCTGGGTAAATTGTTTTTCTGGTGGACTACCATTGGGTTTAACCTGACATTTTTCCCGCAACATTTTTCAGGCCTGGCCGGCATGCCACGACGCATTGCAGATTACAGCTTTATGTTTGTAGAGTTTAACCAACTCTCAAGCATCGGTGCTTTTATCTTTGGCGCTTCACACATATTGTTCCTGTATATCATCATCAAAACCATTAAAGGTGGCGAGCCTGCAGGTGACATGCCATGGGAAGGTGCACAAATTGGCACACCTGGTTTGGAGTGGTCAGTTCCATCACCACCACCATTCCATACATTTGAAACACCGCCTGTGCTAACAGCAGATGAGAAAAGCTGATTAACAAATATTGAAACGCTTCTCTTCCTGCTAACGCAGGAAGAATGAAGTGTCAGACATAGCAGAAGAAAGATAAGCAATAAGAAAACGATTATGAACGAGATTCAGGAAAAAAATGTAAAACGCAACAACCTGATATTGGCACTGGTACTTGGCGCCTGTGCAGTAGCTGGCGTACTTTTACCGTTTTGGTATCTACCTAAACTATTCTCTGGCGGCTAGAAGGGTTCTGCTAAAACTATGAGCGACTATGAAGTAACTGCGTCACCAGCTACAGAACAAAAAAGCAGGCTACGCAAAACAGCATTCATGCTCGGCCTGATTGGTATTGGCATGTTTGGTTTTGGTTTTGCCATGGTGCCTCTTTATAAACTGGTATGCTCTGTTACAGGCATTAACAGCATTATTACGAATAATAGCGGGCGCACCGCAGTAGCAGATTTTGAAAGCGAACAAGTTAGTGAGCGCCTGATAACAGTACAATTTGATGCAACAATAAACGGTAACGCATCTTTTGAGTTTCGCCCCATGACAAAAACAGTAGATATTCACCCGGGCGAAGTTGTAGAAGTAAGCTATTTTATTAAGAACAATACAGACCACGATGTAATAACACAGTCTGTATCAGGGGTAACACCGTGGCAAGCAACAGAACACGTTAAAAAGATGGAGTGTTTCTGTTTTTCCCAGCAGCCTTTGGCCGCAGGTGAAAGCAAAGAGATGGGCCTAAGTTTTTCTATCTCAAGAGATTTACCCGGCGAATACGACACCATCACACTTTCTTATACGTTGATGGATACCGACCGCAGCAAGGTTTTTGAAAAGAATGAGGGTGAAATACAGCATGATCACAGCCATGAAAACGGGCACGAACATCATCATACTGTAAACACAATAAAACCAGCATCTTGAAAAGAGTAAGATACTTTTAATGACTTTTAACACAAGTGAGTGAAACATGACAACATCTAATGATCATTATTACGTTCCCGAAGGAAGCCAGTGGCCGATTATTACTGCCGTTAGTATTTTTGTTATGTTGTTTGGCCTGGTGCTTTGGATTAACACCGTTACCGGCGGTAGTTTAATTTTCGGGCTTGGCGCACTGGGTATCGCTTATATTTTCTATGGCTGGTTTAGCGATGTTATTGGAGAAAGCAGAAGCGGTACCTATAACGCGCAGGTGGATGCTTCTTTCCGCCAGGGAATGGTTTGGTTTATCGCTTCCGAAGTTTTCTTCTTCGCCGCATTTTTTGGCTCACTATTTTATATCAGAAATGTAGCCATACCCTCACTGGGTGGCGAAGGGCATTTACCTCAATCTCATCTACTTTGGGATAGTTTTGTTGCAACCTGGCCTGTTATCCAAATGCCTGACGGCACCAACTTCACTCAGCCTAAAGAGGCTATGGGTGCCATGGGTATCCCCCTGATCAACACCATCATACTGTTAACAAGTGGTGTTACTGTAACCATCGCTCACTGGGGGCTTAAAGCAGGCAAGCGAGGCCAACTGGTTGGCGGACTTGCAGCAACTGTACTGCTCGGCTTTTTGTTTGTTGGTTTCCAGGCTTATGAATATTACCACGCCTATCATGCAATGGATTTAACCCTGAATTCGGGCATTTATGGATCAATGTTTTATATGCTAACAGGCTTCCATGGCTTTCACGTTACCCTGGGTGCCATTATGTTACTTGTGATAATGATGAGATGCATGAAAGGCCATTTCAGCCATGAAGATCACTTTGGTTTTGAAGCAGTGTCATGGTATTGGCATTTTGTTGATGTTGTGTGGTTAGGACTCTATATTTTCGTATACTGGATGTAAAACCGGCTCATTATCAGCTATTTGAAAGCACATGCGTTTTAGTGGTAATGATACTTAAATAATATAGCGCTTATATAACATTGGGAGTTATTGCACCAAAGAAGTAGCCGACCACCAAAAGTATAACAAGCGATATTGAAAGAACAACACGAACAGTCAAAGAGGTGATAGCTCTTTTTTTACTGCTATCATCTTTTGTAAGAAATACCAGCCCACTAGCCAGGCTTGCGAGAATAAGAAGCAGGTTGATTGCAAGAAGTACTTTAAAAATCATGGCTGTTATATTTCCTGATTATTCGAATGATTTTGAATTAAGTGATTACAAGCTTTATTCATTATAACGGGATATTTTTTTAATGTTATATTTGTCTACACTAATTTAACTACATGCCAATTAAACACTATTTTCATTCGCCATGGTAAACCCGATGCAAACAGACAGCTCCAGAATGGCTTTACCCGGCTTCAAGCCTACGTGGTTAGGAACGGCAGTTTTCATAGTCTGTTTCACAACGTTTATAGCGTTGGCCTTATGGCAGTGGCAGCGTGCAGAAGAAAAAAAACTCATGCAAGAACAAGTCGATTCATTCAATCATTCAGAAACGCTCATTATAAAAGATGTTAGCGAATTGAACGGGCTTGTTTATCATCCTGTTACTGTTACCGGTCATTACCTGCCCGAGTACGAAATACTTCTGGATAATATCGTTGAAAATGGCAAGCCGGGTTTTTATGTTCTCTCCCCTTTTCAACTCAGTGATACTAACCAGATTATTGTTATTAATCGAGGCTGGGTAGCGCTGGGGAAATCCAGGCAACAACTGCCAGAAACAACACCACCTGTGGGTGAAATAACTCTCTCGGGAAGAGTCGCCAAGCCTCGCTCAAAACCAATAGGACTAGGCGGTTATGACACGCCAAATCCCGAGCAAAAAAAGCTCTGGTTTTATCTTGATACCCATTACCTTGCAGAGCTCACAAAAAAGACACTATCCGATAAGATTATTTTGTTAGACGCCAGTCAAAACAACAGTGATGGAGTAACTCGACAATGGCCCGTATTTGATGCCAAGTCGGC
>CBDUPD010000333.1:0-3730 GCA_965368985.1 uncultured Spongiibacteraceae bacterium
TGCTGTTCACGAATCATTTGGGTCTTTTGTAGCTCAGGTTGTAGAGGTTTCTGTGAATAATGATGAATACACTGTCGACAAAGTCTATTGTGCTGTTGATTGTGGCTTATCCATAAACCCCGATATTATAAAAGCACAAATCCAAAGTGGGGTTGTTTACGCCTTAACCGCCGCAATCAAGGCACCAGTGACTTTTAAAGATGGTGCGACGGAACAAAGTAACTTTCATGATCTGCCTGTATTACGTATCAATGAGACACCGGATATTGAGGTTGTGATTATTGACAGTAATGAGCATCCTGGTGGCGTTGGAGAAGTTGGAGTGCCACCCCTGGCCCCAGCATTAGGAAATGCCTTGTTTGCAGCAACGGGGCAGAGGCTGCGTGAAATGCCTTTTATATTGCAAACATCCGTTAATTAAAAATCAACACTTAATCCCACGCCATAATGTCTGCCTATGCCCGGGACAAATGTAGGCATGCCGAATAAATCACCAAAATTGCCAGCATCAACAATATACTCCTTGTCAGTGGCGTTCTTGACAAAAATATTAATAGTTAGCTGGTCAGCATAGAGAAAATCCAGATACATATTGATTAAGCTGTAACCGCCCTGACGGTTTTTTCCATTATTGGATGCGTTGTCATCTTCAAAAAAAACTTCTGTTTGAAAACTATCCTGCAGTGTTGTGCGAGTGAGCCAGTCATTGCTTAATGAATACTCTTTGCTAAGTGATACCGAACCTGACCATTCAGGCGCATAACGAAATCGGTTCTCTCCCTTAATAATGGCACTCTCGTCAAATACAGCATCGTTATAGGTTAGATTGGTAAATAACAGAAAGTCATACTCAAATAGCTGGATATACGCAATTTCCATACCTTGAACAGAAGCAGAAGCATTATCATCTGATTCAAATGCCAATGCTGAAACACCTGAGCGTTGAGTGGCAAAATGTTTGAAATCATAATAATAGAGTGATAGATCAAGAGTACTGTAGGTCTCTGCAACATAGAGGTGCATACCAATTTCATAAGAATCGACAGTTTCTTCTGTCAGGTGTTCGAGTTCACTTTGTTCTGTGTAATTGAGAATATCAGGGCGCCTGCCTCTGGCATAGGTTGAATATAGACTAACGGCATCATTAATCAGATAGTTGAGTGCCAGTCGACCTGAAACCCCTGAAGACTCATCTTCGGCGCTGGATAATAAAATGGTATCGCTAAAAGGCGTTAGAAAGATATTGGTATTTGGTCGTGTTTCGCCTTCGCTGTTATCAATAGTGGGTGTATATATTTGAGTGTAGAGCTCTTCTTTTGAGAACCGGATACCTGCAGTCAAGCTGAGCTGTTCAGACAAAAAGTATGTAGCATCAAAAAACACGCTATAAAAAGTATTTTCCACACTTTCGGTTTGTTCTTCATAACGAGTTGATGAAAAGAAGGGGGACAATGTATAAGGGTTTGGATTACCATTACTATCAAAAAGATCTGTACATATCCTCTCATTGGAATCAGTGCAAATCGTACCATCGTCAGGCACATTGGGTATGTTAAGAACCTCCTGGATAATCGGTAATCGAATAACAAATTGCTCATTAATATCTGCGGAAAATTTAACATCCACTTCTTCATACATATAATCCAGTCCAATAGTACTGGTGAACGTATCGTTATTGGATATTTCTACTTTAAACTGTGTTTCAAATGTTGAAAAATCGGCGCTTTCACGGGCAATAATAATATCCAGAATAGTACCGTCAGGATCAAATGTGTCATCGGTTTCAACGTCTCGATAAAACAGGGCCAATGAAGCATTTATCTCATCATTAAAGTGATATTGAATATTTCCATAAACATCAGCGATAGTGCGATTTATGGTCAGATCATCACCGTTAGAAGCACTGGATTCTTCATAGGGGTTGTCAGGCATATACTGAAAACTTTGGAAAGCAGGGGATGTAGGTGTGTTCTTTTCGTAATTGGCCTGAATTTGTATTTGAGTATTGTTAAATAGCTGGGTAAAGCCAAAGCGTGCAGCTTCGGTATCAACGGAATTTAAATCAGTGCCATCAATATTTTCTATATAACCGTCTCTTTGATGCTTGAAAACAGCGAATCTAAAAGCATTATTGTCAGATAATTGCTGGTTATAAACTCCGGTAAGCTTTATCTCATTATAATTACCCGTAGCGAGATTAGCTGAAACAGAAGTATCAAGTTCAGCAAAACGGTTAACGATATTGACACCTCCAATTTGCCCGCCATGACCAAATAAACTGCCAACAGGGCCCTTGTATACATCGACACGCTCAATGTCATACATGGCTGTGTATGCACCTTGTGGTCGGCTGATATCAAGCTCATGCAGCCAGACACTGACACGAGGTGATCTTGTTGCCTCTGAGCTGTTGGACGTCATACCGCGAATTGCATAACCGGCATTATTAACACTTTGTTCTTGAACATAGAGGCCAGGAACAAAAAATGATAACTCTTCGAAACTATCTACATAGAGGTCTTTAATCCAGATATCGGATAATGTGGTCTGCGAGACAGCCTCGGTTTTGAATTCATCAGAAGTTCTTGTTGCTGATACAATAACTTCTTCAAGATCGTTTGAATAACTCACAGGAGCAAACAGGACAATATAAATCGATAGAAGAAATAGATGACGCTTCACGCAGTTAAATCCTGTTTTGCCAGTGTAGGCTTGAAAAAGGGCGGATATTAGATGTCTGAGAAAATTACAATAGGGATATCACGAACTCCACGTGTGCGTGCCCTGTACTCCTTATAACCGTCATAGATTTCATCTAGTTTAGGCCATAATTCAGTTTTTTCCTCATCTGTTGCGGTTCTGGCGATCATGGTTCTTTTGACTGAGCCAATTTGCACGATTGCTTCAGGGTTTGCACAGAGATTTTTATACCATAAGGGCAATGTTGAGAATCCACCTTGAGAAGCAACCATCACAATGTTGTCATTATTAATTAAATATAAAAGAGGGGTTTTACGAGGCAGACCTGACTTGTTGCCGATTGTCGTTAAAACTGCACAATCAGCGCCAAGAAACTTGTTCCATAGACGGCCACCTGTTAATTCATAAACAGAAGCCTGTGATTTGCCTACTTTCTTGATAATCCATTTACCAAAACGCTCCTGTGAAGCTGTCCATGGTCCCATGCTTTCATAATCTTTTTCTTTACCCATTTTATATTGCCTTTTATTTTACACAGGACGACGGTTTGATCTTAAGTCATCCCAGTTAAGTTCTGTAGGATCATATAGTCCAGCTTTATCTAAAGCAGACTGTCTGGTTGCTTCTGAAAGGGTCGCCCAAAGGGTGGATAACTGATCAATGCCTTTTTGTTGAGTCTCTATATTTGTACGTGACAATGTGCGTTTAAGTTCGGGAATCTTTAAAGCTTTTGATAAAGAGCCTTTCACAATTATTTCTTCACCCAAATGATCACGTTTATGTGTGCGACTATCAAGCGTATCTTCAATAGCAGAAACAAGAGTGCGTGCATTTTCTATGTTTAAAGATTCGATATCCATGTATTTAAGAAAGATCTTTTAGGACTACACATTATAAAACGAATCATCATGAGGGTAGAGAGATCATTTGTATCTTTTATTTATCTAGATATATAATCAATTTAACATAATATACATTATACGCAGTTAAGGATTAAATATAGAGTCGACCAGGTGTTGTAGATGTTTAT
>CBDUPD010000334.1:0-3727 GCA_965368985.1 uncultured Spongiibacteraceae bacterium
ACACAAGGGTGTAAAAACCGTCTTTATTACCAACCGCGGTTTTAAAGACATGCTCACCATTGGCCGACAAAATCGTCCACAGCTTTATGACCTCACACCTGACACAATATCACCACCAGTACCCAGTGAATTCTGCCTGGAAACCGGAGGGCGTCTCGATGCATCGGGTAGCTGTATAGAACCATTAACCGATAATGATATTGAACATCTCATTGCCCAAATTAAGGCAATAAAGCCTGAAGCTGTTGCGATCAACCTGCTTTTCTCTTTTCTTGATGCAGAAAATGAAATCCGCATTGAACAGGCGCTTGAACCTTTTTGTCAGGTATCCCGCTCATCAGAAGTATTAGCCGAATATAAAGAGTACGAACGCGGTATCGCCACATGGCTAAATGCCTGGCTTGGGCCGGTTGTAAAATCTTATCTTAACAATCTTGAAGCTGGCCTTGCACCTTGTAGCCTTTCCGTTATGCAATCTTCAGGGGGAACCATATCAGCTCGGCAAGCAAGTAAAAAGGCTGTTAATTTGCTGCTGTCTGGCCCTGCGGGTGGACTGGCAGCCACAAAATATCTTGGGAATAAAACAGGTATTGAAAAAATCCTGACTTTTGACATGGGAGGCACATCAACTGATGTTTCCCTGATTGATGGCGACATCGGCCTGACCAGTGAAGGTCGTATAGCTAACTACCCGGTCGCCATACCGATGGTTAACATGCACACCATCGGTGCTGGCGGCGGATCAATCGCCTATCTTGATAAAGGTGGAGCGCTACAGGTAGGTCCTGCATCTGCTGGCTCAGACCCCGGGCCTGCCTGTTACGGAAATGGTGGTACACTACCAACTGTAACCGATGCCAACGCCATATTAGGCAAGTTAGGCGATAAGCCAATGCTTGGAGGTTATCTTGCGCTTGACATTGAAGCCAGCCACAGAGCCATTCAACCACTGGCAAACACACTGGCACTGTCCGTTGAAGAAACCGCCCTGGGCATCATCACTATTGCCAATGAGCATATGGCTGCAGCATTACGTGTTATATCGATAGAAAAAGGCAGTGATCCCGCCAAGTTTGTTCTGTGCTGCTTTGGCGGTGCAGGTGGCCTACACCTGTGCCAGATTGCCAACAGCCTTAATATCAAGAGTGCTATGGTACCGATACATGGCGGTGTTTTTTCTGCACTGGGAATGCTTGTCGCCCCAAAGAAACGTGAACTGTCCCGAACTATCAATATATCTCTTGAAAACATAACTGAAGAAGATATAGAAAACTCACTGGACCAACTGAGAACCACTGGCATCGCAGAACTGCTTGAAGAAGGTGTATCAAAAGCTGAAATTATAGAATCTGTTAGTCTGGATATGCGCTATATAGGCCAGAGCTTTACACTCAACATTCCTTATACAAACCTGGCCTCACTTGAACAACAATTTCACCAAGCCCATATACAATGTTTTGGTCACAAAATGCCGATGAAAAGTGAAATCGTTAATATACGCCTGAGCCTGAATGTTGCCTCAGAGGATATATCACTCCCCACTTTAACCAATACCGAAACACCACCAACCTCATCTAACGTCTATAGACAGACTCATCCTGTAAAAACACTACCTCGTGAGACCATGCCAGACAACAAGATTTTTACTGGGCCATTAATTATTACTGAGGACATCGCCACTACATTTGTTGATGCAGATTGGCAGGTTTATCGAGATAGTATTGGCAACCTTCACCTGAGCAAGTTAGAAGATGGCAATAAACTGTAAGATTGGATTTCATCCGCGAATTATACTGACTTTAATCTTTCGCGAATAAAATCCGCTCCTGCAAAGTTACAAGCCTGGCAACTCTGCAGACCTAACCCACTCTTTTTTACCAAAGTGATAGAACAACCAATTACCTGAGTCCAGACCCTCATCAAATGTCAGCTTAATTTTCATCGGCCGACTATTTTCATCAATCGACAATATTTGAATGCGAACATTATGCATCTCAATAATATCACCAATCTTGTAAGGCTCTTTTTCAATCGACCTAAACACCTCTTCATAGCCGATTACAAACCCGATATCACGAGCAACAATCATTTCAGTATCAGACACCAGCTCATAAAAGGTTTCACCTTCTTCGTTACCGATAAAAAAAGCACTTTCTGGCAACTTCTCACCCATAGCTTTTCTCATACCCATCATACTTATCGATATACCCAGCGGCATTTCAAGCACCACCATTTTTTTATCTTCGATGGATACTTCATTATCAAGTTCAAGCGCATGATTCAGCAAAGAGCGCGACTCTTTATGCATAATACTTGTTCCACCTAACAGGTGAAGTGGAGACAACACCAGATGAAAAACCACAAAGTATTTTGCTATATTAACAATCCACTTCTCTTTAAAAAGATCAGCCAGTGATTGCTTATTAATAAGAGAAAAATAGATCAGGCCCGCCAGAAAGATATCAATACCCACTGTTACAAACAGTGTTAAACGATCTTGAGGAGCTGCAGATGTAACAGGTAAGGTACTAAGTAATGCACCAAAAAACCAGAAAGCCAAATAGTTATTAGCTTTCAAAATATCTTTAAAACTGAATAGAAGCAGGCACAGCAATAAAAAACCTGTCACCGAAATAACTATCGCCAAATACCAGAATTGATCACCTCCTGCCCATGATATTCCTGCAGGAATGGGAAGAAACACAGAAGCCATATAAACAAAAAAACGATCTACGACAACCTCAAAGAACTCGGCAGGATCAGTAAAAATATTAATATAAAAATCAGAAGTGCTCGCACCATAATCCAGATATCGATGCAACCATAAATACATTAATGCGATAGCAGCATAGCCAAATAACGTAAGCACTCTTACCTTGATAACATCCTTATCCAGAAACAGTGCATAAGCAAAAAAATACCCGACTATCGAGAGTGCAATCTCACCGCCAAGCAATGAGAGCACCAATAACAGATGAGAAAAAACAGCCCAGCCACCACCTTCGCCATCTCGCCACCTCATATGGCAATATAATGCCCATAAAGCGAACGTTAGTGCTATCAATGCACTTCGATTGGCTATCCAGCTAATCGTGCCAATGTGCTGACCATCCCACATAAACAAAGCCATACAAAGAAGCAATAGTGTTCGATTATCCGGCAGGGTTTTCTTTACAAGACAGTAGAAAGGAATACATGCCAACACAAACCAGAGAATACTATGCAGATGTGCAGGCAGAGGGTTTACACCAAATACAACATAATCAAGCCAGTGTGTTATTTCACCCAAGGGACGCCAGAAACGAAAATGGTATTCATCACTCACCCACCAGGGTAATACACCATAACGAAGTAGCTGTTGCCGGTGCTCGACGTTATCATCTACAAAACTGAATAACCCCAACACACTACCATCACCACCCCGCTCAAGCATCGGGTCTTGACTCAGTATTAATAAATGAAAGAAATCATCAGCATGATATGGAGCAAAGACAATAGGCAGCACGAGTAAAAAAAAGACCAGCGCAATTCGCTTTATCGTTAGCTGATCTACAAACCGTTCAAGTTTGCTCGCCATCAGAAAGTTGCCGTACGTCCAATTTCCGGAAGGGCAACCTGCATCAGCCCCTGTTTTTTAACCGTTGTATAAAATGTGTATCGGCCCGAATCGAGACTCTTGTTAAAGTAACACTCTATACGCATTGGCTGACCGCTCTCATTCACCTCT
>CBDUPD010000335.1:0-3716 GCA_965368985.1 uncultured Spongiibacteraceae bacterium
TGTTACAGGTTGGTTTCGGCTATAAGAGCTATCAAATTCTTCACCATTAAGCAGCTTGCCACGATAGTGTACAACGACAGAGTCTGTTTTTGTTGGTTGTTTGCCGCCTTCAGCCTTGGTGATCATTTTGTATTGCAAGCCACTCTCAGTAGTCACAACACCTTCTTTAGCTCCGTTCTCTTTAAAGAAGGCCTCTGCTTCAGCTTTATTCTTTAGTTCTGCAGCACTTCGTTCAGCAGCTTGTTTTTCCATTTGTTCTTTCTGGAATTCTTGCATAGCTATAGAGAGCGTTTCCTGGTCAACGGCAGGTTCTTTATCAGCCAGACCATCTTTCATACCTTGCACATAGGCATCCATTTCAACAGGAATTTGATACTTGATAAATTGTCGGGACTGGTTCATCCCCAAACCATAACTGACTTTTTGGATATTGGTTTCATACATGGAAACAGGTGCAGCTTCTTTAACTGCAGCAGGTGTCGCTTCTGGAGCAGGCTTGGCCTCTTCCTTATTACAGGCTACCAATGCTATAGAAGCAGTAATAGCGCAAGCTAATAGACTTTTGTTCATTATTCACTCCAATGAAGTTATTTTTTATTAAAATCGCCTGTAGTTTAACAATACTGAGGCTTTCGTACAGTGGTTTTTCAGAAGAAAGTATGAATTTTTCGGTGTTTTAGCAGCAAATCACGCAAATTTTGTCGTCATGAGTGAATTTATTCAAGTTGGTCTTTTTGCTGTATGTTTTTTTGAAGTTCCGGGATTATTTTTGCAGGGTTAATTCCCTGTTCAAATAGGCCAGGCTTGTCAATTTTCAGATGAACCGTATTAATATCAGTCGAAATAGTCATAGGTTGAGCAATGCTTTTCGCGTGTTCTGGTACTTCCTCTGAAAAATGCCAGTTGCCTCTCTTATCCTGCCATTTATAAACAAGTTTTGTGGAGGAGCTCAAAGGGGAAAGATTACTGATTGTTCCCGGGGTATCCAGACGTTGCGGATTACGGGCATATTCAGGTACTTCTTCAGAAATCTGCCATGATCCTTCCTTATCTTGCCACTTGTACATGGGTTTTTCTTCCCCTTGAGGTAACAGGCCTTTGAGAATAAGTTTAGCCTGCCTAATGGTCTGACTGTCAGGTAAAAGATCACGCCAGCTCATTACCGGCTTGCCTCCAGGCCCGGGAACAACACATAAAATGATGAAAAGAGGTATGGAAAAAGTCAGAAAAGACTTAATGGCAACCTGGGCTGTAGTGAGCTCTTTCCCTTTTCTCATTCTAACAAAACCTTTAATAGTGCTTCTTTTTGGGGCTCTAGTCCGCTAGGGTTGGTTGTGCTATAGCTTTTTATATATAGCTCAATATTATGTTCTACGCAGGAGTGATTAACAATATCCTGTAATAAAATACGGCTATTATCAAACAGTTTTTGAATGAGTATTTTCTCAATATCTAATTCCATTTGCCTTACTGATTCATAGCAGTCTGTCGGCAGTGAGCTATCTGTTTTTAGATATCGCCTTGCCTGGCGTAATGGTTGTACGACATTAGAATTAATATCTTCAATGCAATCTACCAGGGATGTTAACGGTTTATCTGTGATCAGTACCCGGTTTTCTCCTAACCAGACCATACACAAAAGTATATTAATATTAAGGCAATGTTCATCCTGCAGTCGCAGAAGAATAGCTTGCAGGTCCGGATTTTGGTAAAGCTCACAAGCGTATGTCCAAAAAGGGTTATTCAGTTGTTGATTATGCATGTCTTCAAGCAGCTAAACCGTTAAAATGATAGGGTTTGTTGATACTAATTCAAAATTCTCTGTTTTAACTAAAAATACGCCAATCAAGGCCCACATGATAAGTGTAAACCAAATAAGTCTACAACGGGGTGGAAAAACACTCCTGGAAAATGCCAGCCTGAAAATTCATTCCGGGCAACGTATCGCGATTATCGGCGTTAATGGTTGTGGCAAGTCGTCCCTGTTTCAACTATTGCTGGGTAATATTCACTGCGATGCAGGTAGTGTCGAGGTGCCATCACGTTTACGTATGGCACATATGGCGCAGGAAATCGATGCAATTGAACGTGAGGCCAGAGAATATATTATTGATGGCCATACTCAGCTAAGAGCACTTGAGCAACAACTGCAAGAAGCTGAGCAAAGGGATGACCATAAGGCGATGGCCGATGTGCATGCACAGATGGACGAAATCGCGGCCTATAATATCAGGCATCAAGCCGAAACAATTATGTTGGGTTTGGGCTTTTCTCCAGATGACTATCTACGCCCGGTTTCTTCATTTTCCGGTGGTTGGCGTATACGCCTTAATCTTGCCCGAACGCTGATATGCCCAAGTGATGTGCTGTTACTGGATGAACCGACCAACCACCTGGATATAGAAGCAATACACTGGCTCGAAGAGTGGTTACAGCAATATCAGGGAAGCGTATTGTTAATCTCTCATGACCGGGACTTTATTGATGCCGTTGTAGAAAATATTGCGCACTTTGAAGAACATCAGATTAACCTTTACAAAGGCAGTTATTCCGATTTTGAGCGTCAACGAGCAGAAAAACTCACGCTACAGCAAAGTATGCATGAAAAACAACAAGTGCGGCGAGCAGAGTTACAACGATTTATTGACCGGTTCAAGGCCAAGGCGACCAAGGCGAAACAGGCACAAAGTCGAATTAAAGCGTTAGAAAAAATGCAACTGGTGAGTGCTGTACGTGAAAAGTCAGCTTACCAGTTTCGTATTCCCTGTGCAGAGAAAACCGGAAGTCCATTAATTAACTGGTTTAAGGTTGATATAGGTTATGCCGGCAGTCCTATTTTAACCGCATGTAAATTCTCGATTCTGCCTGGCATGCGTATTGGTTTATTAGGTGTTAATGGTGCCGGTAAATCTACCCTGATGAAAACACTGGCTGGTGAGCAGCCGGTTTTATCAGGAGAAGCTGTTGAGTCTGAGCATCTCAAGATAGGTTATTTTGCCCAGCACCAATTGGAGTCGTTGGATATTCATGCCAGTCCGATTCTGCATTTGCAACGCTTAAGCCCTAATGCCAGAGAACAGGAAATACGTGATTTTCTTGGCGCCTATCGTATTCATGGTGATATGGCAGTGAGCACAATAGAGAATTTTTCAGGTGGTGAAAAAGCACGATTGGCACTGGCCGTTGTTGCCTGGCAAAAGCCCAACCTGTTGCTAATGGATGAGCCAACTAACCACCTTGATATTGAAATGCGTGAAGCTCTCGCTGAAGCTTTACAAGCATTTGAAGGAGCTGTTGTATTGGTATCACATGATCGTTATTTATTGCGGCATTGTGTTGATGAATTCTGGCTGGTCGATAAAGGATCGATTACTGAATTCTCAGGTGATTTGAATGATTATTATGAACTGAAAAAGAATGAAGATATAGGCTCAAGAAGCTCGGAGAAATCGACAGAAAATAAAAAACAGTCACGTCAGGATGCCGCACAAAAACGCGCACAGTTGGCACCTGTTAAAAAAGTGATTAACCAGATAGAAAATAAAATTGAAAAGCAGCAAAAAAGATTGGATGAAGTACGTCATACGTTGGCAGACTCTTCTATCTATGAAGATTCAAGAAAAAAGGAATTACAAGATCTTTTAGCTGAAGAGGGTGAGTTGAAGGCTGTAGTTGATGAGCTTGAAATGGAGTGGTTTGAGCAACAGGAAGCCCTG
>CBDUPD010000336.1:0-3716 GCA_965368985.1 uncultured Spongiibacteraceae bacterium
TGCCATTTTTTGTTCGTGTGTTTTTTTAGTGGTCATGAGTAACAATTAGCCTGTTTTATCATTAATATTGATAATGTGTTTTGCGGGTTATTTAATTGTGTTGAGCAGGGCATCTATATCCAGAGATGCTTCCATCATATCTGCAAGACGGTTTATTTCATCATTTTGCAATTTTTGATAATCAAAGTCTGTAATGGTTTCAATGCCAGCCCATAACAACAAAGCATTTAATGCTTCTTTTTCATCAAATAAACCATGCAGGTAAGTGGCAAAGATATGGTTATTTTCAGAGATAACACCATCACTTGAACCTTCAAAAAAAATGGCAGGGCGATCAAGTGCTGGTCCTTGTGTAATGCCTGCATGAATTTCATAACCGCTTATTTTCTCGTTATTAAAGGCCAGTTTACCGGTTACTTTCTTTAAAGTTTTTTGCAGTTTAAGTGTTGTTTCAAAATCGAGTAAACCAAGTCCTTCACTTGTTCCTGCCTCACCTTCAATACCATCAGGATCATGGATTTTTTTACCCAGCATCTGGTAACCACCACAAACTCCAATAACTTTTCCTCCATAGCGTAGATGTTTGTCTATCGCTTCTTTCCAGCCATTTTTAACAAGCATCGCCAGATCGTCACGAACAGACTTGGTGCCTGGTAATATAATCACATCCGCTGAAGGAATGGATGACAGTCCTTTTTCTGTTAGTGGTATATATTGTAAATCAACTTGTGGGTGTAATCGCAGAACATCGAAATCAGTATGATTACTTATACGTGGTATTACTGGCACTATAATATTCAGTGTCTGCTTACTGGCATCAGTATTCTGATTGGCTGTTATGGCATCTTCTGCTTCAAGGTGCAGGTTGTGTAAATAAGGCAATACTCCAAAAACAGGGCGTTTCATTCTATCTTCCAGCCAATCAATACCTGATTCAAGAAGGGCTATATCACCGCGAAATCGGTTGATGATATATCCAGCTATGCGTTCTTGTTCTGAAGGTTCGAGTATATCGGTTGTGCCAACAAGATGTGCAAACACACCACCACGATCAATATCAGCAACTAGAATAACAGGGCAATCAATAGCCTCTGCAAACCCCATGTTAGCGATATCATTTTCTCGAAGGTTAATCTCGGCGGGGCTTCCAGCTCCCTCAATAATGATAAGGCCATATTCTTTTTCCAGTTTTCTATAAGAATCTAACGCATAATGCATGGCCTTGGCTTTAAACTCATGATACTCAACAGCTTCCATATTGTCATGAGCAAAGCCTTGCACAATCACTTGCGCCCCTTTATCAGTATTAGGCTTAAGAAGAATAGGGTTCATATCTATTTGCGGCTCAAGACCTGCCGCATAAGCCTGAACAGCCTGGGCTCGCCCAATCTCGCCACCATCAATCGTAACAGCACTGTTCAATGCCATATTTTGTGGTTTGAATGGAGCAACACTGATGCCGCGTCGGTGTAGTATTCGACATAACCCTGCGACAACTGTGCTTTTGCCGGCATCAGAGGTGCAGCCTTGTATCATTATTGCGGGCATGAATTTTGTTCTGGTTGTCTGGTAGATAGTGGTTCGAAGTGTATGTTGAATCTATATATTTCTCAATCAGGTTTTTAGGGTAAAATATGAATCTTATATTCAATATTAATCAATGACACAACGAGTTGTTATATTCCAGGTAATTTTATGAGCTCACCATTTTATAAAGAAGTACGTCAATTTGCCTTTGATATGATTGCTGCTGCAAAAGAGAATAATGTAGAAGCATTTGATAGTTTATATGACGATCTTAAAAAGATATGTGCAGATAATAAAGAAGGTAAAAATAACCACCCGGTACAGTGGGAGACTCTGGCAGATTTTACAGAAGACCCGATAGCGGCTATCGATTTATATAAGCAGGCACTGACGATTGCTGAAGGCATCAAGGCACATGAATACATGGCATCCATAAATTATGCGATTGCTGATAGATATCAGGAGCTGGGCGATGATAAAACTGCATTGTCATTTGTTAAACAGGCAAAAGAACATGCCGAAAAACTCGATGATACCGAGTTAAAAGGTGAAATTAACGATTTATTGGCAATGTTAGAAGAAGAGTGATTTATTAAATGAGGGTAGAGCGGATGGCTATCCGCTCTTGTATCAGGCTCTTGTATTAGGCTCTTGTATTAGGCTCTTGTATTAGTCATTAAACATCAGCCAGATCTTCTGCAAACTTCTTAACAACTTCTGTTAGGACAGGAGATTCGTCGACAAGCATTCCCGCAGCATAAGTACACCAAGGGCTCAGATATTTCTTTCTCAGCTCCTCTATAAGAAAAGGCTCTTCTTTTTCAATTGCACAAGCATAGATTTCACAGGCTATACCCAGTTGGTCGGGTGGCATATGCATGTCTTTCCATTCCAGTTCAAAGTGTGAGAGTACTCGTAACCAGTCTTCACGAGTACTTGAACCGTCTTTACCTAGAGCAGCATGTAATAGTAAAGGAACTTTTGGAGCAGGAGAGCCTGTATGAAAGGTGCTCCAGTAATCAACTTTATAATCTTCGTATACACCGGGAAGTTCAAGCGCATCCCATGCTTCTGCTCTAAGCTCTTCTGGAACTATAGGGCTCCAGATACGAGACCATGCGATTATTGGCAATGCTGCATTTACTGATGTTTCAGACATATGTGAATCCTGTAAAAATGAAAAGGGCCTGTTAACACTAATCTATAAACCTTTATACAACGGCTAAAAACTTAGTATTAACAGGCCCTGCATAGCTTTTTGGGCGTTTAAACAGCTAACCAGTCAGAGGTAACCGATTTTAATCCACCACGATCCTGATCTGATCCACGCCAGATTGCCAAAGCGACTCTTTTTTGTGTGTCGAGTGGAGCCCAGCCTTTGATACTGTAGATAACTGTCCAGGTACCATTTTCATATTTTGATTTTGCAGTCCAGCTTTCAGGAGCATTACTACGAACAGTGCTTCCAAAACCCTTGGCATCAACTTTAGTTAGTTTGTCTTTATTGGCACGCCATAACACTGCTTCCATAGGATTTTTTGGGTCACCCATTGTAATCCATGATGTATTATCTGTTGTTGGAACCATAATAGCTGCGGCATCTGTAAACAGGTTAGTATCATTGCTAATATCAGAGACAGGAGTAGGGCAAGGCCAGCTAACAGTGATTGTCCAATTGTCGCCTTCCTGAACTGCTTCTAATACAGCAGAAGGGGTGCTCGGGTTTAGCCTTTCTTTGTAGGCATCTGCGATATAACCACCAGGTTGCATAGCTGGAGGTGCAGCCATTAATTTTAACTCTTGCTTCATTAGATTACTTCCCGTTTATTTTCGTCTAGCTTGAACATTTTATCCCACTCGTAAGCGATTAAAATATCCATTAATTCACTGGGTTCGCCACGCTTACGTTTAGCGCGTTCTTCATCAACAATTCTTAGTGCATCATGAACTGCCGGGCCAAATAGATTTTCAAGGTATTCTTTAGGGATACGAGATTCACCCGTTGGGTTACCTTTTTCATCAAGTTTAGGTGGTGTCATTGGTGGAATATAGAATACGTTAGGGTTTAGACCATATTCAGGGTGAAGAGGTACAGCTACTTTCCATTTTTCAACAAGCTTCCAGACATTACCTTCTTTGTCATCACGGTAACCTACGTGACGAATACGACCAGGGCATTGGCGAGCACA
>CBDUPD010000337.1:0-3703 GCA_965368985.1 uncultured Spongiibacteraceae bacterium
ACCACCAGCCTGTTTAGCGGTTTCTGTTAAGCGAGGGTTAACATAAACCACCTTTCCGCCGCGATCGTTAATGGCTTTTATACGATCAGTAGGGTGAGGAAGATGAATCATACTCATCTTTGAGATGGTTGGGTTACTACCAATAATCATCAGAAAGTTAGTGCGGTCAACATCGGGAAAGGTTAGCGCCATACCTGAACCATACATGCGTTCATTAACGGCAAATTTATTATTCAGATCGAGTGAGCCGGGGTTGAAGAATTTTGTGGTGTTTAATCCTTTAAGAAAGCCCATTACCATTATAGGCATGATCGGGCTAAAGCTTACCGGGTTACCAAAGTACATACCGACACTTTCATCACCATGGTTTTTACGAATCTGTTTAACTTTAGTGCCAATTTCAGAGAGCGCTTGTTCCCATGATATCTTTTCGTATTGGTCATTCACTTTCTTGAGAGGGTGAGTTAAGCGATCAGGGGAAGTACGAAACTTCTCAAAAGATAAACCCTTGATGCAGGCGTAGCCCTGGCTTACTACATTGTCTTTATCGGGTTTTATATCGGTAATCTTGTTGTCTTCAACTTCTACTGTAAGGCCACAGAGAGGTTCACAGATTCGGCAGAAAGTGGTCTTGGTGGTACTCATGATTTGTGCCTGAATTATGGTTATATATTATTTTTTCAGGTGATTGTAGCATGAGAAGCAAATAGCTCAATAAGCTTGTCGGGCAAAAGCCCGACTTACCATTATGCAGAGTTTGAGATAGTGGTGTGGGCTGAGAAGAAGATTTAAATACCGATAAAGTTAAAAAAGTGCTCAAGGAAAGGAGCCATGGGTGGACGCATTACCCCAGTATAGCCTTCTTCTTCTTTCCTTTTTTTGCGGGCATTTTGCCAGGCGTATTCACCAGTGCCAGGAGCTCCCTCTTTTAGTGAGAATATAGCAACTTCATCACGACCGTGTTCTTTTGCTTCTTGCATATAAATGGCAAACTGAGGAAAGGCCTTAATCATCTCTGGTATCAGCTTTTCACGTACCTCAGGGTCAGTGATTTCACAGATTTCGGCATAGTATACGGTACGTCCGAAGTTGTAACAGACACGTTGACCTTTAGCGGACATATCTCGAAGGTTGTGAATCCATTGTGGGCAATTGTTAAAGCCCTGGTTTGATCCTGCGATAATCATACCTTCAACACCTGCTGCATGCCTGTCGGCCAGGTTGTAAGGCATGGCAGCGGCTATAAATCGTTTGCCGGACTTGCGGCCATAGTGCTCAAATACGATACGAGGTTTTCGGGCTACATTTTGGTAGTCCCAATGGCCACCAGCCGAGATCCAGTTAGCAGTCATATCCATTAAACCAAAGTATCTCAATGCTTCACGTTGGCCTTTTTCATCAAGCCAGCTGAATTTCAAGCTATTAAGATTACCGACAATAGGCTTAAACCCAAACCAGAAAGCTGCCTGAAGAATAAAGAATACCCACCAGCTCTGAAAAAGCAGTGCGATGGTGGAAATTAAAAAGAATACTTCTAGCATTGAAATTCTCCGTAGTTTTCGTTTGCGGGCGAATTCTACCAAAAGAGTTCAATAAATTCAGGTTATTGATAAATAACTTTACTAATCGGGATTAAGGATTGTTAAGAAAGGTGAAGAGTTAAAGCTGAGTGTTAAAAAAGAGGGTTAGTTCCTCCCCGATCAGGGGAGTGTGAATCTGTCATGTGAGTCGGACTGAGGGGGACGTCAAATGCCTGTTATTAATGATAAATTACTACTAAATAACAGGAACATATAACATTACCTTGTCACATTTCAGGCTTCGCCCAAAAGGGAAGGAACTAATTCGTTAAAATTCGATGATGGCCTCGCTCATTAGAACGGCGGTGCCGCCAATACGTACAGTCAAATCCTTTGATTTT
The DNA here is from genome assembly GCA_965368985.1 of uncultured Spongiibacteraceae bacterium. GTDB lineage: Bacteria > Pseudomonadota > Gammaproteobacteria > Pseudomonadales > DT-91 > CAZTZY01. The sequence continues at coordinate 1,922 of CBDUPD010000337.1, forward strand.
TTGTTATCCATTTCAATGTATATCAAGCTATTGCGGGCGTCATTGGCGCCCCGTTGTAAAGCAAAAATATGTGTGCCCTCCTGAATGTGCTCATGAGCACAGATATGGTTGGCAAATGCTGGAATAGCACCACCAATGGGTGGATCTTCATGATTGGAAATTGCAGGTCCCAGCAGACGGGTATGAAAATCTGCCGGGTTTGGATCTGTGTTATTGGCAAACAGGAGAATCTCTTGTGCCAAAGAAGAGGGTGCTGATGAGTTGCTCCAGGCAGACTGCTTGAATTTTGCTTCACGAATAGCATGATAAGATTTAATGGGTACTATCAGATAAGGTACACCACAAGAAACAATCAAGGGACGATAGTTATCAAATCCAATGTCTGCGGGCGTTAGTGATAGCATGGCTGCTAACTCTTCTTCTGTGGGGGTGTAATAATCAATTGCAGCATGTGTATCATAGGTTTGTTGAATGATAGTAGGTTTGCCATTTTCTGTTGTTACATAGGTATCTACACTCTCATTCTGTCCATGGAAACTTATCAGTGTGTGTTGATCTTCAAGTGGTACAGATTCAGTAGCAGCAAGAACATAGCTGGCGGCCAATATTGAATGAGGATGAAAAGGGATTTCTTTTTGTGGGGTGAAAACTCGAATGATACGGCTGTTTTCAGTACTGCCAGGAAAAAGAAAAATCGTATTCCACGTTCTTAATTCATTTGCGATATGTTGCATTAATTCATCAGTTAAACCTTCGGCTTCAGGAAAAACAGGCAAGGGAACGCCATAAAAAGGTTGGTCCGTGAATATATCAGCGGTGTAATACTGGTATTTCATTCTATTGCTCCTGTTAAGCCGCTAGTTGCGTATTTTGTAGTTGTACCGTGTCACCTTCGACACGTACAGAATAAGTTTTAATTGAAACGCTGTCGTCTTCCAGGCATTTGCCAGATGTCAGGTCAAAATGTTGTTTATAAATGGGTGAGGCAACAACAACTTTGTCACCCAGGCTGCCCACAAGGCCTCTGGATATAACGTTAGCCTCGCTGAAAGGGCAGTGATTATCTACAGCGTAAAGTTTTTCATCATCAGCATTAACACGAAATATCGCTACTTGTTCACCATTAAACAGGGCGCATCGGCCTGTATTCGGGATAATGTCATCTATCTGACAGATGTCGGTCCACGTGCTCATTTATATTACTCCAATTCTTTTTTCTAACTGTTTACTATTAGGCTGTTAACCAACAGCTATGATGTCTTTACGCTCTTCCTTTGTTGCCGGGCGTATTTGCTCACGCTCTTTTACAAAAGATACATTTACATCTGATTCATCGCTGTTTACAAAATGTTTGAATCGTTTCATTTTTTCAGGGTCTTCAATGGTTGTCTTCCATTCGCACTGATAACTATCAACAATATGAGACATGTCGTTTTCCAGCTCTTCACATAATCCGAGTTTATCATCAATAATGACAGACTTGAGATATTCCAAGCCGCCTTCCATATTATCCATCCATACCGAAGTGCGTTGTAAGCGGTCAGCAGTGCGAACATAAAACATAAAGAAACGGTCGATATACTTAATCAGTGTTACGTCATCAATGTCTGAAGCTATCAGGTCAGCATGACGTGGTTTCATACCACCGTTACCGCATACGTACATGTTCCAGCCGGCGTCGGTTGCGATAATGCCAAGATCTTTACCCTGAGCTTCAGCACATTCACGGGTACAGCCAGAGACACCAAACTTCATCTTGTGAGGAGTTCGGATCCCTTTGTA
>CBDUPD010000338.1:0-3694 GCA_965368985.1 uncultured Spongiibacteraceae bacterium
CCCAGCTGAATTTCGGTTGGGTCATTACTCCAGCTTTCCTGAAGCTGCAGGTTTTTGGCTGGCAGCCAGTTATTGCTATTAAAGGTGTCAGGTACCTCTTTAACGGTAATGCTTAATGGGTTGCCTCGCATACGCAGTGTTTTACCCTGGTTAAATATGCTTCCATAGCCTCGTGCAGACCGTTGTAGCGGTGCTATACCTGAAGCTGTAATCGCCGGGATGTTCAGATCGCCACTTGTTTGTGGGAACACTGAATAGAGTATTTCATAGGTGATATGCGGTATGCCGTTAATATTTCGATTGTATCTGGTGCTATTGAGTTGTTTTGTAATGGCATTGTCTATCTGGAATTCATGCAGTTGTGGATCAGAAAGACTAACAGAGCTGTTTATGCGTATAGTTAGAAGTAGTTGTTCCTGCACATAGACAGATTCTTTATCAGTAAAAACCTCCATAAATGTCGGTTCGACACCCGCGCGATTATCAGGGTTCGTGTCAGCTGGTTTTACATGAATACTTATAGGTTGTGTGAGCTGTCCGTCGACGTCAATCGCAGGAATAGTAAATATGCCAGCCTGTTTTGGGGCGAGTTCATAGATCCAGGTTGTGTTAGCGGATTTTTTGCCATTGATCCATGATGATTGGCTGCTTTTGTTACTGCCCAGTACATTAAAGTCATTTTCAAGTGCGCTGGTATCGGGGCCGCTAAACATGCTGCTTTCATCAAGTGTAATGCTTAATTGTACAGTTTCGTTAATGCTTATACTTGTACGGTCAAGTTGGGCAGTTGCTGTGGCATTGGCATAACTGCTGATTATGCCAAGACAGAGTATAATGAATAGTGCGTATCTCTTATTTACCATAACTTTTCACTTTCTTTATCAAACAGTTCGTTTTCTTGCCGATTTTTTTCGTATTGATAACGGAATTTGTTTCTTAATAGCTGCCCTGGGTCATCAGGGATTTTTCTCAACCATTGTTGTAAAGCTTGCTGTTGTTCTTTTTCCAGTGGTGTCTGTTCAGGCAAGCCTTGAGCTTGTTGAGGCGATTCTTTACTTTCGTCCTCTTGTTCTTCTTCGCCAGTCTGTTGTTGTGCCTGTTGGCTTTCTTCTGTTTCTTCCTGAGACTCTGCTTCAGACTCTTGAGATTGGTTTTCTTGCTGCTGATTTTCTTCACTATTTTCCTGAGAAGAATTTTGATTCTGCTGGTTCTCGTTTTCCTGATTCTTGTTTTGCTGGTTCTCGCTTTGCTCGTTCTGTGAATCACTGTTTTGTTGTTGGCTCTCGTCACTATTTTCTTGTGACTGGTTTTCATCGCCTTCTTGTTGGTCGTCTGATTCTTGCTGGTCTTGATTGTCACCGGAATTTTGTTGTTCGTTCTGTTCTTGCTCTTTGAGCAGTTTTTCTACCAGTTCTTTATTGAATTTTGCATCTGTCAGTTCATTGTTTTTCTTTAGTGCTTCATCATAATTTTTCAGTGCTTCTTCATATTGGCCAAGTTTTGCTAATGCATTGGCTCTGTTATAAAGAGATTCGGCATCATCAGCATTTGTAAACCCCTCAAGCGCTGATTCATAATCTCCTTTTTTATAATTGGCACTGGCTTGCCATGCACCGTTCTTAAAGGTTTGTGCAGCAGTTTCTATGTCACCATTTTTAAACGCTTCAGCCGCTTGCTGGTCTTTTGTCTGCCATAGGTCTTTCCATTCCATCGCATAACTATTTTCAGGAAGTACGATAAATAACACCAGTAATATCCATCCCCGGCGAAAGCTTAATAAAACAAATGGAATCAATAGCAGGCTTAACCAGTGGCCACGGTCTTCCCATAGGTCAAACTGTCGTTCACTTTGCTGTTGGTTTTCTTCTGCGAAACTCTCTATGAGCAGGTTTTCGATATCACTATCGTTAAAGCTGCTTTGCATGGCTTTGGCACCAGCCTTGTTAGCAATGCTTTTTATTTCTTGCCAGTTGAGTTTTGCAATAACGACATTGCCTTGTTTGTCTTTATGAAACCCATTGTTGAGAGGAATCGGGGCACCTGATTCAGTACCAAAAGTAAGAATGGATAAGGAGTATTTGTTTTTTAGTTTTTCTCTGGCTGCATCAAACTGCTTTATGGAAATATCATCGGTTAGCAATAAAACCTGGGCTTGTTGTATGGCTGCATTGTCCAGTAAGGTTTGGGTTTGATGAAATGCTCTGCCGAGGTTGCTACCATATTTTGGCATGATACTGGGTTCAAGAGCAGGTAGCATGGTTGCTATAGTCTCGGTATCATCAGTTAAAGGCGATACAACATGGGCGTCACCGGAATACACAATCAGGGCTGTTAGGCCTTCTTGTCTTTTCTCAAGAATATCTTTTATTTTCCGCTGGGCGTTAACAATCCGCGATGGTTTCTGGTCTTCGGCATACATTGATAGCGATAGGTCGAGAATTATGATCAGTGCATCCTGTTTCTTGATTACCGGTTGTTTTATCTGTTCCCAGCTTGGCCCTGCCATGGCAATACAGGCAATTAGCCAGGCGAAAAACAGGGAATAAATGGGCAGGCGCTGCTGCTTTTCATCTTGTGGATTATCAATAAGGTGAGAGAGCAGGTTGGCATCGATGGCATGCTTCCAGTTTGAGGCCGATGATGTAGAGCGAGAGATAAAGTACAGAACTACAAATCCCAGAGGTAATGCCAATAAAAACCATGGGCGCAAGAAGTGGAAGTGCTCAATCATTGTTTGCCAATCTATCATGAGTCACCCCGAACAGAGGTGAAGCGTTTGTTGGCTGCCAATAATAGGCAAAGTAACAACATGACACCCAGAGGCCAGTGAAATAATGACTGTTTGGGCCTGAAAATTTCGGCTTCTTGCTCAATAGCTTCAAGTTGATCGATAGTGGCATAAATAGCATTCAGCTCATTCTGGTTGCGTGCCCGAAAATATTTTCCATTGGTCGTTTGGGCTATCTCTTGCAGTGTTTTTTCATCCAGATCACGGGATGGGTTATAGCTGCTTAAACCAAAAAATCCTCTTTTTACCGGTGTATCAGAGCCTATACCGATAGTATAAATAATTACATTTTCCTGTTGTGCCAGTTGTGCTGCCTGTAGCGGTTGTACGGCGCCAGCTGTATTTTGGCCGTCAGTCAACAGAATAACGACTCGGCTATTCGCTGGATTGCTGGCTAAACGTTTTATAGATAGGCCAATGGCATCACCAATAGCTGTGCCTTCGCCTGCAAATCCGATATGAGATTCATTTAACAGTTTTGATACCGTTGCAAGGTCAAAAGTTAATGGTGCTTGTATGTAGGCATTTGTACCAAACAATATGAGCCCCAGTCTATCGCCCTGACGTTGTACAATAAAATCATCAACAACTTTTTTAACCAGTGTTAGTCGATCAACCTTTTTGTTATTCAATGTCATATCATCAATCTGCATGCTGCCAGATATATCGACAGCCAATAACAGGTCACGACCATTGCTGGGTAGCTCTATTGCTTCCCCAATCATTACAGGTTTTGCAGCTGCAGCAAGAAGGCTTAGCCATATCAGTATTAATAACAGGGCAGATAGCCAGGTGAATTGTGAGCCGGTTTGTTGTGACTGGCTAAGGTCTCTCTCTCCAATCAGAGGCATATATAGTGCGGTTTGACGGTGTTTCTTTTCAGGCAGAAGCAGGTATGCCAGAAGG
>CBDUPD010000339.1:0-3689 GCA_965368985.1 uncultured Spongiibacteraceae bacterium
TTTGACAGTACGCCAACATTGCAGGTGGCGGAGACCAGTGAATATACCTATAAGGTGAAGATATCGGACCCTGATAGAGAACCGTTATCGGTAAAACTTGTACGTGCGCCGAAAATGATGAGGCTGTTGGAAAATGAGCTGACATGGACTCCCGGTTATGAAGAGGCAGGCGAGTATGATATTGAGCTTGAGTTGGCTGATGCTGAAGATAAGGTGCAACAGAACTTCAAGCTGACCGTAGCTAATACTAACCGATTACCTGTGTTTACACCTTTAATTCTTGATGAAAAGAAACTGACTGAAAACCTGCAGTGGGAAAAGAGGGTTCAAGCCAGTGATGCAGATAGACAGAATGTCAAGTTGACGTTGCATGAGGGTCCTGAAGGATTAACTTTTAATAATGACACACTATCATGGAAGCCAAGTTTTGAGCAGGCAGGTGATCATAGGGTATTGCTAAGTGCTTCTGATGGTGAGAGTCGAGTTGAATATGACTTTATACTGAATGTAGAAAACGTTAATCGTTTGCCGACATTTGTCAGTGCACCTGTACTTGAGGCTAAAGAGGTGAAAGCCTATGAGTATATTTTGCAGGCAACAGACCCTGATAGAACGCCGTTAAATTTTTCAATAGTGCAATCTCCAGTGGGTATGAAGCTTGTTGATAATATTATTCAATGGACACCTGATTATGAACAGTCAGGCAAGCATTCGGTAGTTTTACAGGTAGCTGATGGTGAGGCGAATATTGAGCAGTCATTTACCATTGATGTAGAAAATACCAATCGGGTACCTGTCTTTAATAGTGAGGTGCAGTCAGCGGCCAAGGAGAACTCACCGTATAGTTATATCATTGATGTGAGTGATCCTGATCGTACGCCAGTAGAGTTAACCCTTGCGAAAGGGCCTGAAGGTATGACGCTGAAGAAAAATATCTTGAGTTGGGCGCCGGATTTTGAAACTTCCGGTAGCTACCCTATTGTTATTGAGGCGAGTGATAAGGAGGCGGTTACTCGTCAATCATTTGAGTTGCTTGTTGAAAATACCAACAGGTTGCCTGTTATTCATAGCAAGCCAATACTGAAAGCAATTGAAAGCTTCCCTTATAGTTATCAGGTGCGTTCGACTGATGCTGATCGACAGCAGTTGACGATAAAGCTTGCGCAAGCACCTGATGGTATGGCAATTAATGGTGAATTGATTGAATGGATTCCGGGTTACACACAACAAGGTAAACAGGAAGTTATTGTTGATGTGTTTGACGGGGAAGAAAGTGTTCAACAGGCTTTCACTATTAAGGTGGCAAATACTAATCGGGAACCTAACATAGAATCTATAGATGATCGTGCAATTATTGCCGGTGATAAATTAAAATATCAGCTTGTGATATCTGATAAGGATGGTGACCCGGTTGAGGCAAGATTGGAGCATGGTCCCAAGGGAATGGTGGTGAAGTCCGGTGATACTTTATTATGGAATACCAATAATAAAGACATTGGAAGTTATACGATAATTATTAGTGTTTCTGATGGGGATCTGCAGTCCCGAAGCCATTTCGAATTACATGTCTTGCAAAGACAGTAATAACTAAAGTAGTAGTTATTGTTGTGCATACAGTGGTAAGTGGAGGAAGCCTTTGAAAGCAGCTAATGCTTCAGAGGTGCTCTGGTTCGGTTAGTTTCTGGTGTGAAGTTTTAATGCCGCTTCAAGTTCGGCCATGACGACAGGTTTTTCAAGATAACCTTGCATGCCAGCTTGTTCTCTTTTTTCTATATGTTCTTCTGGCATATAAGCTGTTAATGCGATGATAGGGGTTAGTAGTTGATGTTTATCTGTTTGCCATTGATGAATCTTTTCTGTGGCTTCATAGCCATCCATAATGGGCATTTTGCAATCCATTAGAATAAGATCAAAACGTTCCCGTTTTGCTGCTTCAAGAGCCGCCTCACCGTTAGATACCAGTTTGCATTGGCTGCCCAGGTTTTCCAACATCTTGCTAATGACTCCCCGACTAACATCATTATCTTCGGCAACCAATATGCGAGGGGAATGTTTGCCCAGGTAGTTTTTTTTGTCTGGTCTTTCATCCATCTGCTCATGGAACAGGTTAGCGAGTGTCAGCCGGATGAGCTTCTGGGACGATGGCTTTGTGAGAACGGTCGCAATGCCGGCTTTGTGGGCAATATGATCTGGAGGTGCGACACTCAAGCCGGTTAGCATGATCATAATTGGAGGAGAGTCTGTTTCAGTCAGAATTCTTTCGGCGACTTCGATGCCTGATAAATGCGGCATATCGTAATCTATAATAATGGCGTCAAATGGTTCTTTAAGATTTATTTTAGCTCGAAACATTGCCAGGGCTTCATTGCCATTATGGGCTTCAGTAACGTGCATTCCCCAACTGCTTGCCTGCTGTTTTAAAACCTTGCAACAGGTATGATTATCATCAACAACTAACAGTCTTTTGCTCGCAAGAATTTTGTGGAGTACCCGGTTACTGTCAGGTGACGTGTGTGCTGCTTGTGGTAATTGCAGTGAGAAACTGAATTCACTTCCTTCGCCGAGATGGCTATTAATAAGCAGTCCCGATTTTAACTGGCTTAATAGTTTTTTTATTGTTGGGATGCCCAGTTTTTCATTAGTGATAGAGTCTTCATTGTATTCTTCATTTTCAAGATCTGATATTTCCAGACTGGATAAGCCTCGACCGGTATCCTTAATGGAGAAATAGATATAATCTGAGTTGCTGGCAAGTTGGGAAATATTGATGAGTATCTCGCCCTGATTGGTATTTTTAATGGCATTTTCAATAAGCTTTATCAGAATTTGTCTTAGCCGCAGTTCATCGCCTAAGACAATGGTTGGTACGTCAGATTGAATGTGGGCAATCAATTCAATATTTTTTGTTTCAGCCTGCATTCTAAAACTGTTAACACAGGTTTCTATCAACAGTGTGAGTTCGAAAGGGTGTTTCTGTACATTTGCACTATTCTGTTGCAACTGAATGCGATAGTTAATCTCCGAGACCTTGTCGAGCAAAGTTTGTCCCGAGCTTTTTATGGCATCTATTTTTTCCAGTTGATTGGCTGTGAGTGAAGAAAGTTTTAACAGGTCTGCCATTCCCAGTATTCCGCTGATAGGCGTGCGAATATCATGACTGACTTCAGATAACAGTTCTTGTTGGGCTTTATGTTTGGCATCACTGATATTGTCCAGTTGTTTGTGATGGTATTCGTTTTCAATAAGATTGAGTTCACGAATGATTAATAAAATTACAAAGCTGCCATTACCCAATACCATGGAATATAGAACAAACGGGCTCACTAGTTGATGTAGTCCAAAATTCGTATTGCTTAAGTACATGGCTGTTATCATGACGAATGCACCGAAAATAATAACCATGGATAGCCCAAGTGCTACCCTGTCATTCAGTTTAACGACGCAGTAATGACATGTACCCAGAATGACGGGTATTGCAATAATGATAGGTAGCAGTATGAGTGGTGAGTTAACATCAATAGTAAAAAATAGAACCAGACAGCTGAAAAAGTTGAAGTATTGGGCAAGTATTAAAAAGAGATAATGCCGGGTATAGGTGTTGGTACTCTTGAGATATTGTTGAGCAGCCATAATCCCCGTTGCTGTAGACAGGTAGTAAAAGCAAAAGATGGCGGAGTATTGCCATTCTG
>CBDUPD010000340.1:0-3678 GCA_965368985.1 uncultured Spongiibacteraceae bacterium
TTTCTCTACTTAAGCAAAGAATTTCCTTGCTGGAGACTTTACAATCAACTTGATCGAATACGGCTCGGTAATCTGCTGCGTTTAACAGACGTCTCGATTTACCAAAATTCAGCCCGGAAGCCATTTTGGAAAATCACTGCTTATGCAGAAAGACGCTGACGCCCTTTTGCACGACGACGGTTAATAACAGCACGGCCACCTTTAGTAGACATACGGCTACGGAAACCGTGAGTACGTTTACGTTTTAATACACTTGGTTGAAATGTTCTTTTCATGGTCTTTTACCAAATTAACTAATTACATTGACCCATTAAAAGGGGCGGGCAATTATAGGGATAAAGTGCTTTGATTTCAATGCAGAGTAAGTAACAAAATAGGTTAATTAAAAGCCACCATAATGAGAGTTTGTTTGTTAACAGTTTAACTTGTTGTAAATAATAGTTTTTTTACTAATGTAAACAAATAATTGACAGCTTAATAACATCTTATCCACAGGCGGGTGTTTGTTGTGTAGTGGAAAAGTCGTTGTTTGTATATATTTTTAAGTTATTGATATATAGTAATAATATAGATTTTTTTATAAAATTAATGTTTTTTTAAAACTATTTGTGGATAACTGTAATTAACAGGGATAGAATAGCCGTTCACTGTCTTATACAGCTCAGTAAACCATAAATTATAAAGAATTCAGCAGGGGATTTTTCTTCTGCGCGGGTTGCTTTGCTTTAGGCTTTAGTAATCGGCAATTATATTAAGGATCAATATTCGTGTCAGCTTCTGCTATATGGCAGCAATGTATTCTTTGTTTGCAGGATGAACTTCCTTCGCAACAGTTTAATACCTGGATTCGCCCTCTCAAGGTTGAAGATAATATAGCTACTTTTATATTAGCTGCACCTAACCGTTTTATTCGTGATTGGGTACAGGATAAATATTTGGTGCGTATTGAAGAGCTGGTTGAGCAATTTGCGCGTAATCAATTTCAGTCGATAGCCATTAATATTGCAGAAATAAAACAGGAAGTGGCTTTTTCTCAGCAACAATCCCAGACAAAATTACAGGTTATTGAAAACACCTCAAGCATTGCTGTAGGCAGTTCTCAGTTAACCCCTGTTATTATAGACTCAACTTCTGGCCCTGAGCTTAATTCCGCAGAACAGGTATTTGTTGAACCAGTAGCTGAAATTGAATCTCGTACTGAAAATATTACAGGAACGCATTTGAGAGCGGTCAGTAATGAGATTACTCACAAGACTAATGTTATAGCAAATTATAATTTTGATACCTTTGTCGAAGGTAAATCAAACCAACTTGCTCGAGCTGCTGCTCTGCAGGTTGCTGAAAATCCAGGCGGTTCTTATAACCCATTATTTTTATACGGTGGAGTGGGTTTAGGTAAAACCCATTTAATGCACGCTGTTGGTAACGAGTTATTAAAGAAAAACCCCAATGCAAAAGTGCTATATTTACACTCAGAGCGTTTTGTTGCTGATATGGTAAAAGCACTTCAGCTTGGGGCTATAAATGACTTTAAACGTTATTACCGATCAGTTGATGCACTATTAATAGATGACATTCAGTTTTTTGCTAATAAAGAACGTTCGCAAGAAGAGTTTTTTCATACTTTTAATGCACTTCTTGAAGGTAGTAAACAAATTATTCTTACATCCGATAAATATCCTAAAGAAATCAATAACCTGGATGAAAGATTGAAGTCTCGTTTTGGCTGGGGCCTAACAGTTGCTGTTGATCCGCCAGAGCTTGAAACCCGTGTTGCTATTTTGTTAAAGAAGGCAGAACAATCCAATATAGATCTCCCCAAAGATGCAGCCTTTTTTATTGCCCAGAGATTACGTTCAAATGTGCGGGAACTAGAGGGTGCATTAAAACGTGTTATTGCCCAGTCACATTTCAAGAATCGCCCTATTGATATTGAGCTGATCAAAGAATCGTTAAAAGACTTGTTATCTCTACAAGATCGATTGGTGAGTATCGATAATATTCAAAAAACGGTAGCTGAGTATTATAAAATTAAGGTGTCTGATTTATCATCCAAAAGGCGTAATCGCTCTATTGCCAGGCCACGACAAGTTGCCATGGCTTTGGCCAAGGAATTAACCAGTCATAGTCTTCCGGAGATAGGCGATGCGTTTGGAGGTAGAGACCATACAACTGTTTTGCATGCTTGTCGTAAAATTGAGGAATTAAAAGAGAGTAATAGTGATATAAGGGAAGACGTGAAGAATCTTTTGCGTATACTAACTACTTAACCTGCCCTTTCCTACAGGGTGAAATAAAGGACATTAGGAATATAAAAACAATGAAATTTACGGTTCAAAGAGAAGCTCTATTAAAATCATTAACACTTGTTGCCGGAGTTGTTGAACGTCGACAAACATTGGCAGTTTTGGCTAACGTTTTATTTGATATCGATGGCCAGACTCTTTCACTAACCGGTACAGATCTTGAAGTTGAAATTACCGGACGAGTTCAACTTGATGAGCCAGCTACAGAAAATGGCCAGTTGACGGTTCCTGCAAAAAAACTACTGGATATCTGCAAATCTCTCCCTGAAAACAGCACGATTAATTTCAGTGTTGGTGATAACCAGAAGGTGCAGGTCAGTTCTGGCAGAAGCCGTTTTACTTTGGCAACACTTCCAGCAAATGAGTTTCCTAATGTTGAAGAAGGTGAAAACAAGGCTGAGTTTACAATATTACAAGGGCAATTAAAGCGTCTTATTGACCGTACAGCTTTTGCAATGGCTCAGCAGGATGTACGTTACTACCTGAATGGTATGTTTTGGGAGTTAAGCCCAAATCAATTACGGGTTGTATCAACTGACGGTCATCGTTTGGCTCTTTGCGATTTAAAATCAGATGCAATCAATGTGAGCGAACCTGCACAAATTATCGTACCTAGAAAAGGTATTCTTGAGCTTTCCCGTTCGCTGCATAATGAAGAAGCGGATGTAGAAATTGTATTTGGCCAAAATCATCTACGTGCAACTACCGATGACTTTACCTTTATTACCAAGCTTGTAGATGGCAAGTTCCCGGATTATCAGCGTGTATTGCCTCGTGGCGGCAACAAAATCGTTATTGGTTCTCGTCTTGGTTTAAAAGAGGCCTTTAACCGCGCGGCTATTCTATCGAATGAAAAATACCGTGGTATACGTTTTATGCTATCTAATGAGCTGCTGACTATTCAGGCAAATAATCCTGAGCAGGAAGAAGCCGAAGATACAGTTGCTGTAGAGTATGCCGGTGATGATCTGGAAATCGGTTTTAATGTTAACTATTTGATTGATGCTTCGAACGTACTAAGTGGTGAAACAATCAAGCTGACCTTGTCTGATTCTAATAGTAGTGTACTGATTGAAGAATCAGTAGATAGTGATTCGCTGTATGTGATCATGCCGATGCGCTTATAAGTTGCAGCCAATTCCCTACCCTTTTAGTATTCTCACATGCACATAAATCGCGTGCTCATTGAAAACTTACGAAACCTCCATGAGGTTTCGATTGATGAGCTCGCGATGTTAAATTTCTTTATCGGCCCTAATGGTGCAGGAAAAACCTCATTGCTGGAGGCCATTTCTATTATCAGTCAGGGGCGCTCATTCCGTAACAATAAGGTGCAAACAGTCATTAACCAGGCGGAATCAGGGCTCAGTGT
>CBDUPD010000341.1:0-3656 GCA_965368985.1 uncultured Spongiibacteraceae bacterium
CTCGTCGGGCTCATAACCCGAAGGTCGTTGGTTCAAATCCAGCCCCCGCTACCAATTTTCTGTTATTCAAATTCTTTTACTTTACTTCCTTGTAGAAAGTTCCTTTTGGGGTACTGAATTGCCGGCCACTTCGTGGCGTTCGAGTGCATAAAAGCTGCGCTTTTAGTTTCGACTCTCACCCAGCCCCGCTACCAATTTTCTTTTTCAATTCTCCTCTAATAAGAACATCGAATAGCAAGTAGCAGTTACTGCCTTCGCTTTTCATTACCTTAATTAAACAATCAAACATCACTATTTATTTCACTTTTCATGCCCCAAGTTTTAGACTCTAACCTCAAACTTATTTAATGGTTGTATTTATGTATATTGTTGGCTTAACCGGTGGCATCGGTAGTGGAAAAACAGCGGTATCAGACAGGTTTCAAGCTAAGGAAATTACTATTGTTGACGCCGATATATGCGCCCGTGTTGTTGTAGAACCTGGAAGACCAGCATTACAATCAATTAAGGAACACTTTGGTGACGATATTCTTGAAGCCAATGGTGAGCTTGATAGAGCCGCCCTGCGTCAACGTATTTTTTCTAATGCTGATGAAAAGAAGTGGCTGGAAACATTACTGCACCCTTTGATAGCCGAAGAATTATTTGCACAACTTGCTGCAGCCCAATCTGAATATGTGATACTGGTTTCTCCCCTACTGGTTGAATCTCAACAAAATCTCTTTTGTGATCGCGTATTGGTTGTTGATGTACCTGAAGATATTCAGGTTGAACGCACAATGAAACGTGATGATAATGATGCAGAACAAGTGAAAAATATTATCAAAACACAGGCATCCAGAGAAACAAGACTAGAAGCCGCAAGCGATATCATTGAAAACACCCAAGGTCTCGACTATTTAGATCAGCGAGTAGATCAACTTCACGAAACATATCTTAAACTTGCAGAAGAAAAATACCAGAAGGAAAGTGCATAATGGATATCGAATGCCCTAACTGTAAAGTAAAGCTGCAATGGGATACCAAAAATCCCAACCGACCCTTTTGCTCGGAACAGTGCAAAAACAAGGATTTTATTGCCTGGGCTAATGAAGAGAATGGTTTTCCAGGAACACCGGAATATGATGATTTTTTGAGTAATGAGCTGGATAACCCACATCAAGAATGAACAACAACTGGATATCTTCATTCGCCGAAGTCACTCTCCAGCTGCAGCGAATTTAATCCACGAATGATTAAAAACAGGACTTTTTGCGGATGAAATCCGCTCTTACAATTCAGTCTCTTATCACTAAAGCATCTACAACGGGCTGATTCGCTTCCGGAAACTGATAATTTCGCAACCCAGCAAGATCTACCCAACGCCACTCTTGCCCTTCGTTGGCAGTAACGTCACCGCTAACGCCCCACACCTCATAAAAATCCAGCTGCACCTTTTTATCGGGGTAGTCAAAATTGATTTGTTGAAACAAGCAACTATGCTCGAAGCTGATACCTAGCTCTTCGTAGAGCTCACGCGATAACGCATCTTCTTCACACTCATTTTGCTCTACTTTTCCACCAGGGAACTCCCAATATCCACCTTTGTGCAAGTGATCGGGGCGAAGAGAGATAAGGATTTGAGTTTTGTCAGCATTCCATATAATGCCAGCGACAACATGAACACGCTTCATCAGCAAACAGATTATGTTCTGTATTCAGCGTTAATGGTCACATACTCTTTTGAAAGATCTGATGTCCAAACAGTAGCCTGAGCACCACCACGCTGAAGCTCAATATGAATAACAATTTCTTCTGGCTCTACTGCAGCAGTGCCCGCTTCTTCAGTATAACTTTGTGCCCGACCACCATTTTCTGCAATCAACACATCATTAATTTTAATGCTCACTTTATCAACATCAAGCGCATCAAGGCCCGCACGACCAACAGCTGCCAGAATACGACCCCAGTTCGGGTCACTGGCAAACAGCGCTGTTTTTACCAAAGGAGACTCAGCCACCGTATAAGCAACCTGCTCACATTCACTTTCGGTAGCGCCACCAGTTACTCTCACATGAACAAATTTATTGGCACCCTCTCCATCCCTGATGATAAGTTGTGCCAACTCGATAAAGACCTGTGTGATTTTCAACTTAACCATATCCAGTTCTACTGCTGACAGTTTATCAAGATCAAGATCAGACTGACCGGTTGCGATTAAAATCGCAGAATCATTTGTAGAAGTATCGCCATCAACAGTAATACGATTAAAAGAAAGCCTGTTAGCCTCATTAAGAATTGACTGCATCAGGGATTCTGAAGCCTTGGCATCAATGGCCACATAGGCAAGCATGGTTGCCATGTTAGGCTTTATCATACCGGCACCTTTAGAGATACCAGAGAGGTTCAGAGTTTGCCCTGCAACCTCAAAAGACACAGAAACACCCTTGGGACGTGTATCTGTTGTCATTATTGCCGATGCAGCAGCTGACCAGTTATTTTCTGACAAACCAGCCAATGCCTCATCAAGACCATTAATAATTTTGTCAACAGGCAATGGTTCCCCTATCACTCCCGTAGAAAAAGGTAGCACATCAATTTCTCTTACATCTGTCTTTTCTGCCAGCGCACGCGTGCAGCTAACGGCATTTATCATGCCTTCCTCGCCTGTTCCGGCGTTAGCATTACCCGTATTAATCAACAAGTAACGGGGCGAGGTTTGTTGTAGATAGTTTTTACAAAGATGTACAGGTGCCGCACAAAATGCATTGGTTGTAAAAACACCTACCGTTGTAGCACCCTCTGCAATTTCGAAAATAGTAACATCAGGCTTTACTGCCTGCTTAATTCCTGCACAGGCAACACCGATACGTATTCCCTGTATGCTGGCAAACTCTGGTAAAGGGGCATTTCCAACAGCCATTAGTGTTACTCTTGTATGTTAACTTAATGCACCATGGCATTGTTTAAATTTCTTACCTGACCCACAAGGACAAGGCTCATTACGTCCAACTTTTCTTCCATCACGCTTGAAGGTTTCCACCCTTTGTTGCGCCTCTTGCGGCTCTGCAGACTGCTCACTTAACGCTGAAGCCTCTGCATGTGTAGTCTGCATTTTTATTTTTGCTTCTTCTTCGCGGCGCTGTTGTTCAGCAGCTTCAACTTCATCTTGACCTTTGATTTCTACACGAGCCAGAAAACGAATTACATCGTATTTAATATTTTCGAGCATTTCCTGGAATAGCTCGAATGATTCACGCTTATATTCCTGCTTGGGATTTTTACCCGCATAGCCCCGGAGATGAATACCCATTCTCAAGTGATCCATGGTTGCCAAATGCTCTTTCCATAGGCTATCAAGCACTTGTAACATAATGTGCTTTTCAAAACGCACCATCTCATCACCTACAACTGCACACTTCTCCTGATAGGACTGTTCAACAGAACTGATAATTTTCTGACGCAAACTTGTTTCATTCAGTTTATCATCTTCATCAAGCCACTTCTGAATCTCAAGTGACAAACCCAACTCTGCCTCAAGACCATGTTCCAGACCTGAAACATCCCACATTTCTTCAACACTTTGAGGAGGAATAAAACCACTGATCAGACCATCAACAACATCTTCACGAATAGCTGTTATCATCTCTGATATACTGTCACTGTATAAAAGATCA
>CBDUPD010000342.1:0-3653 GCA_965368985.1 uncultured Spongiibacteraceae bacterium
AGTTAGAACGTACAGGTGGACGTTTTGGGCTCCAAACTATGTGTGAAGGTGGTGGGCAAGCTAACGTAACTATCATAGAAAAATTATAAAATACATAAATCCTCTTCAATACAGGAATTAATACCAACTTAAATCAAGTTTTGTAAGCGGAGAGTTCTAATTTAAGTAATCAATCAAGATATTTTGATCTTTATACATAGTCACTATTTAATGTCTTTATCCGTTAATAAGAAAATGAACATAGATACTTGCAGCATAACCAAGAGCAATTGCTGGCATCCATTTCAGGTGACCAAAGAAAGTATAATAACCTCGAGCCTGCCCCATAAGAGCAACACCAGCTGCCGAACCAATAGACAACAAACTACCTCCCACACCCGCTGTCATTGTCACGAGCATCCATTGCACTTGTGACATTTCCGGGTTCATTGTAAGCACTGCAAACATGACCGGGATATTGTCAACAATAGCAGACATTATTCCAACAAGAATATTGGCCGTTGTTGGTCCTAACTCCCCATAGATATAACCGGAAGCCAGATTGAGATAACCTATAAACCCTAATCCACCGACAGCCAGAATGACGCCATAGAAAAAGAATAATGTATCCCATTCAGCCTGAGCAACTTTTGCAAAAATATCGAAGCTTTTACCATCACTACCACCTGGTGGAATCTCGGCACTATCAACAGCTACATGATACTTTTTCTTTAAATAAAATCCGAAAAACTTAAGATAAACCAAACCCATCATCATGCCAAAAACAGGGGGTAAGTGAAGGAATATATGAAAACTAACAGCAGTAACAATGGTCGCTAAAAACAGGAACACAATGACAACACCACCAGGTTTAATTGCTGTACTCTGGTCGTTATCTGCTACTGGCGAACCCGCAGGTAATGCAAAATGCATAATGGCAGCAGGAACAACAAAATTAACAACCGAGGGAATAAACAGGCCAAAGAAAGTTGAAAATTCGAGCATGCCTTTTTGCCATACCATTAATGTTGTGATATCGCCAAAAGGACTAAAGGCACCTCCGGCATTTGCTCCAACACCAATATTAATACACGATATACCCACAAATGCCGGTTTATCTTTACCAACTGCCATAACAACAGCACACATGATTAGCGCTGTCGTCAAATTATCAGCTATCGGCGAGATGAAAAATGCCAAAATACCCGTCAACCAGAATAAGGCCTTATAGCTAAACCCTTTATTAACCAACCAATTTCTCAAGGCATCAAAAACACTTCGCTCAATCATGGCATTGATATAGGTCATCGCAACCAATAAGAAAAAGAACAACTCCGCATATTCTAGAAAGTTATGACGTATAGCCTGTTCTGCAGCATGAGGCATTCCATGAGATTTATAGGTTAATGCTAACAGAATCCAGATAAGACCTGCTGCTAATAAAACTGGCTTGGATTTTCTTAAATGTAGCTGCTCTTCAAAAATAACCAATATATATGACAAGGCAAAGATGCCTATCGAAGCATAACCCACCCAGCTATTTGTCAGATTCAGTGTTTCATCATGACCACTTGAGGCAAATACAGGTAGTGACATTAAAAAAATCGATATTAGTGAAATCAAATATTTCATTTTAGAAACCTTACTTGAGTTACAGGTGTGTTCTTGAGAGAATGCGAATCATATATCAATATGGTGATATTTCAATGTTAATTGTATTAACATATTTCCACTAATTACTTTTGAATATAAAAGCAAACTAAGGAACAAAATTTTGGTTTCAGTTCTTACCTTTCACATACAAAAAACAATTAGAAGTCACATTGTTTTTTTGGCGGCATATTAAAAATGGAACATCCATATAATCGCCTTTCATGCCTCAACTTGGCGGTTCTGCCTAAATATTTCCTATGTTGTCAGTAATACTTGAATATCGAGAATCGATTAAGGTTGGGCAAGACATCACAATTACTTTGATGAAAGTCGAAGGAGAAAAAGTACGAATAGGAATAGATGCTCCAAAACACATTAAAATATATCGCGAAGAGCTCTACCACCAAATTAAATCAGACAAAAACAGTGACGTAACCGGTCTGGAAAACCAGAACCATCATCACCTCACCCCCGAAAGAGACACGAATAAAACACGATAAGACTTTTTATACCTTGCCTACAAAATGAACTATTAGCACAGCACCAAGAGATGCATTATGAACACCAACTCAAATTTACATCCAGGTTACGATAAACAAGTTGCCATCTGGCTGATAGTCATCGCTGGCATCATTTTTTGCATGATTATTTTAGGTGGTGTTACAAGGCTAACGCATTCAGGTCTATCAATGGTTGACTGGAACCCTATTATGGGAATTATCCCACCCATTAATGATGCCGATTGGCTAAGAGCCTTCGCACGCTATCAAGAGTTTCCAGAATATCAAAAAATCAATCAGGGTATGTCTGTCGAACAGTTTAAGTCTATTTTCTACTTTGAGTATTTTCACCGCATTCTTGGGAGGTTGATTGGAATATTATTTCTTATTCCCTTTTTATATTTTTGGTTTAGAAGTTTTATACGTAAATCATTACTCCCTCAAATGGCTATTATGTTCTTTCTGGGCGGCTGTCAGGGTTTATTGGGTTGGTATATGGTAAAAAGTGGACTGATCAACGATCCTCATGTCAGTCAATACCGGCTAACAGCACACCTTATCTCGGCAGTAATTATCTATTGCTATATTCTGTGGGTAGCTTTTGGTTTACTTACAACAAATACGGAAAGAACTACTGACCAACACTCACAAAAGTTATTTAGCATTTCAAAAATATTAACGCTTCTTATAATTCTTATGATTATAACTGGTGGTTTGGTTGCTGGTACTCGTGCCGGTTTTGTTTATAACACCTTTCCACTGATGAATGGAAAACTGATTCCCGATGCAATGTATACATTGCATCCGTTATGGCTTAATTGGTTAGAGAATGTAACGGCCATACAGTTTAACCACAGAGTTTTTGCTTATGGCTTACTCTTTCTGATTAGCAGCTACTGTTTTGCAGTCTATAAATACGGTACAACTGCTCGAAGTCGTCATGCTGCAATATTATTATTGATACTATTAATCGCTCAGGTATGTTTAGGAGTAGCTACCATCTTGCTGCATGTGCCAGTCTTAATAGCCTCATGCCACCAGGGAGGCGCCATCTTGCTTCTTACAACAATCCTGTTTATTACTCGAGAATTAAAACCTGAGAAATAAAACGCATTGTATATATCTTATTGATATCTTTCCCAAGATACCAATTAAGTGTTTTACATGATATTACACGTTACGATTGGGCATAGTGACGTATAACAGGTAGTGTTTTCTTGATAGCTCTTCCAACTATACTGGGAAATAGTTGATTAATACGTACAAATAACTTTTCTGGCCACCCCAGATAGGCAGCAAATGCTCTACCATCAATAAACTGCATCAGTTTATCGGCAACATAGTCAGGGGAATCCATATGAGCGTTCAATTCTTTATTCATTTCAACCACTATAGAAGCGTTTAAGCTTGTTGTTGTAGCTCGTGGAGAGAAATACCTTACTCGTATTAATGTATCGGCACACTCTCTGGCCAAAGCTTCAGAAAAGCCTCTTAAGGCAAACTTGCTCGCTGAGTAACTGC
>CBDUPD010000343.1:0-3651 GCA_965368985.1 uncultured Spongiibacteraceae bacterium
GTAAGCCACCATCTTCAAACATTTGATCTGCCGGAAACTATCAGTTACTGGAGTGAACGCCTTGAGACTATAGAACCCTTACAAGCGCCAGCAGCAGATAAAAATGACTTTGACGTACAACTGATATCACAAGATGTCAGCGACGAACACTACAGCAGAATCCAGAAATTTTGTCGCAACAAACGCATCACCCCTGCACTGTATTACCAGTGTCTCTATGGATTACTAATCAAACTCTATTGTCGCAGCGAAGACAGCTTTTTAATCTCGGAATTTACCGCCGGCCGAAACAGACAGTTCATGACATCCATGGGCTGTCACTATTATCGACAACTGTTTATTTTCGATCAGTCTGCATTATCAGGTTCTGTCGACACACTATTCACTTACGCAAAAAATGAGAAGCGAAATAACAAGAATAGACAGGCGATCTCTTTATCGACACAGAGCCAGCTAATACCACAGTGCAACCTGAGCTTTAGTTATAACTTTTTCCATATGCCAAAAAGTGGTGAAACTGAAGGCATCTCTTTCGCAGGCCATAGTTACTCACCAGACTTTGAGAATAATATTGATCTTCGGGTACAACTCGATCTTGGAAAAATAACACTGTCACTTTGCTACCAGAAAAGCCTGCTGAATGAAAATCGCATGCTTGATCGTTTACAATATCTCAGTGAACAGGTACTAAATGGCGTTACCGATATAGCACAACTGCAATTTACGCTAGCTAATGAAACAAGTAAACTCGGCAAAGATGCAAAACCTGACCTGAAGTTTCTGCAACAAACTATAGGCCAACAAACTGATCTAACACCTGATAATATTGCCATTATCTCAGGGAACCACAAACTCTCTTATAAAGAACTGGAAAATCAATCCAATATTATTGCCAATATTCTTATAGACTCGGGCATTAAGCCTGGCGATCGCATAGCGATTGGACTTGGACGCTGCATTGAGCTTATACCGGCGATTCTGGGCACCGTGAAAACCGGCGCCTGCTACATACCATTAGACCCTGCTTACCCACCAGAGCGCCTGCGTTATATGCTTGAAGACTCTGCAGCCAACCTTCTAATCAGCAATAATCAATTACTCGATCAGCTCGCATGTGATAATAAACTCATCACCATCAGTATCGATTCCATAAATCTGCAAGAACCTTCGAAACCACTACCTGATGCCACTATCGACAGTCATGACATCTTATACATGATCTATACTTCCGGCTCTTCCGGATTACCCAAAGCGGCATTAATCACTCATCAAAGTGAAGCCAACCTGCTTTCAATGTATACCGAAGATTTTAATCTTGATAATACCGACAGCACCCTGATTATATCTTCACCGGGATTTGATCTGACACAAAAGAATTTATTTGCCTTGTTAACAGTAGGCGGCACTGTTGTTTTATCTGAAAATCAACACTACGATGCAACCCAGATTATTCATCTGATTGACACCCATACAATCACCCGTATTAACTGTGCACCTTCAGCTTTTTACCCACTGGTAGAGGCTGGAGACACACATCTATTTACCAAGCTAGCCACATTAAAAACACTCTTTCTTGGTGGTGAAAAAATTCAGCTCAATCGACTTTCACACTGGATTCAATCAGAGAGCTTCACCTGCAATATTGTTAATATGTACGGGCCGACGGAATGCACCGATATCAGTGCCTTTTACTCATTATCACCAGAACAGAGTAAATCGCTTGTTAGTACCGAGCATGACATACCCATAGGCCAGGCTTGCTCCGGTGTTGAAATTTATGTTTTGAATGATCAACTGCAACCTGTCCCAGAAGGCATGATTGGAGAACTGTTCATATCCGGCATTGCTGTAGGCTCTGGCTACTGGAACAAACCGGAGCTTACTAAAAGCTGCTTTATCGACAACCCCTATTCTTCAAGCAAACAAAACAGGACACTTTACCGCAGCGGCGACCTGGCTTGCATTCAAAGAGACAGCAATAATCAACCACAACTCTATTTTACGGGCCGCAAAGATAATCAGATAAAACTGCATGGATTACGCATAGAACCCGGTGAAATTGCTCAATGTCTGACAGCACATCCCGAAATTCAGGATGCGCTTGTGCTGATAGATAATGAACAACTGATAGCCTTTGCACTTAGCCAACAAACGTCGATTGACGGATGGAGAGAATCCTTATCACTACAACTACCACAGCAACTATTACCGATCTCGTTAACCACGGTTTCACACTGGCCACTAACACCTAATGGAAAAATTGACCGGGATGCACTACTTGCTATTGAGCGACCTTTTTCTGCTACCAATGAATTGATTAATCCACGCACCCGGCTTGAAGAAGACCTGAAACAACTTTGGCTTGAAGTGCTGGCAATACCGGACATCAGTATCTTTGATAATTTCTTTACGGCAGGTGGTAACTCGCTGGCAGCTGTCAGATTAATTACCCGAATTGAACAACACTTCGACATCAAACTGCCTGTCGCCTCCCTCTTCAGCGCACAAACCATTGCCCAACTGGCGCATATTATTTACAACCAGCAAACTCAATGGTCACCGCTTGTACCGATTCAGGAACAAGGCAACCATACACCCATATTTGCCATTCATGCTCTGGGTGGCATGGTATTTAACTATGAAGCGCTGGCCAAAGCCCTGGGAAGCAATCAGCCCTTTTACGGCATACAGGCCTATGGCTTTGAAGACCAACAAACACCATTCACCAATCTTGAAGAAATGGTCGAGTTCTACACAAAAGCCATTCAACAGCGACAAACTGAAGGACCTTATCAGATTATGGGCCACAGTTTTGGTGGTTTAATTGCGTTAGAAATTGCCCGAAAATTGAAAGAACAAGGCAACAATGTTAGCCGGATTATATTGCTGGATACTTATATGCCCAACCAATATGCCAATGCAGCGGTCGATGATGTACTTATTCTGAAAGTTTTTGCCAAACACAATTTTGGCATTGATATTCCAACTAACAAACTACGCTCACTGTCATTGGACAATATGATTGCTAACGCTACAAAACAACTAAACGGCTTGGTCACTGAGGAGTTTATCCGCAGTGCTATTGATATTATCCGTGGGTTCCAGCGAATGATGATTGGCTTTTCACCTGAACCGCTTGATATCCCCATTATACTCTTCAGGCCTGAAGAATCATTAACCGGATTAAAAGCATTGGCCGAAAAGGTCGCACTGGGTAGAAAGTCAACTAATCTGGGGTGGAACCGTATCAGCAACTCGGTACAGGTATTCACTGTAAAAGGCGATCACCACTCAATGCTCACAAGCACTGACGACATTATCAAACACCTATAAAAAAGGGCAAGCTTCTCAGCCTGCCCTTCTCGTTCAATAGTCAACCAACAGGTAGTATCAATTTTTAATATAGGTATAAGTTGTTACCTGATTAGGCAGCGTTATACCTTGTGCCTCAATAGTATAAGTCAGCGTATACTCTTTTAATGTAGGCGTATCTGTAACAGCAGTCACATTATTGAGTGTAATGGTGCCATCTTGATTATAACCTTCAAAAGATGACTCAACATCAGCTATGCTTGCAGGGCCAGGGAAGTTTAAAATGGTATTTTTTATACCTGAAGATGTAATGACTAATGTCCAATCACCACCAAGACC
>CBDUPD010000344.1:0-3646 GCA_965368985.1 uncultured Spongiibacteraceae bacterium
GTTTCTGATAAGCCATTAGTTGGTACTGGGATGGAGCGTATTGTGGCTCGAGATTCCGGAGTTTGTGTTATTGCTGAGCGTGGAGGTGTTGTTCATAGTGTTGATGCCGGACGAATTGTTGTTCGTGTTAATGACAAAGAAGCTGAGGCAGGCGAGGCACCAGTTGATATTTATAACTTGACCAAATATACCCGATCAAACCAAAACACATGTATCAATCAACGAGCCCTTGTGAATAAGGGTGATGTTATTGCTCGTGGTGATGTACTCGCTGATGGGCCTTCAGTTGATATGGGTGAATTAGCACTTGGGCAAAATATGCGTATCGCATTTATGCCTTGGAATGGTTACAACTTTGAGGATTCTATTCTGGTTTCAGAGAGAGTGGTTAAAGAAGATCGTTTTACAACTATTCATATTCAGGAATTAACCTGTATAGCTCGTGATACCAAATTGGGCTCTGAAGAAGTTACCGCTGATATTCCAAATGTAGGTGAGTCTGCACTATCAAAGCTTGATGATTCAGGAATTGTATATATTGGGGCTGAAGTTGGCCCTGGTGATATTCTGGTTGGTAAAGTGACACCTAAAGGTGAGACTCAATTAACACCAGAAGAAAAATTACTGCGTGCTATTTTCGGTGAGAAAGCTTCTGATGTTAAGGATACTTCTCTTCGTGTAGGTACTAGTACCAAAGGTACTGTTATCGATGTGCAAGTGTTTACGCGTGATGGTCTTGAAAAAGATCAGCGAGCTTTGTCTATTGAAAAAGCCCAGTTAAATGATTATCGCAAAGATTTGAATCAAAAATATACTATTGTTGAATCGGCAACTTTTGCTCGCCTAACAAACTTATTAACTGGTCAGGCAGTAAAAGCAGGGGCGGGGTTTAAGAAAGGTCATAAATTATCAGAAGAAGACTTACAAAATCTTTCCAAGGATGAGTGGTTTAAGGTTCGTATGACTGATAATGAGTTGAATGAGGAATTAGACTCAGCTGAGAAGCAGTTGAGTGAATTTCGAGAGATGTTGGATGAGCGCTTTGAGATTAAGAAGAAAAAACTTCAAAGTGGGGATGATCTTGCGCCAGGTGTACTTAAAATTGTTAAAGTTTATTTGGCGATTAAGCGTCGTATTCAGCCCGGGGATAAGATGGCTGGGCGTCATGGAAATAAAGGTGTTATTTCGGTAATTAAGCCGGTTGAAGATATGCCTTATGATGAAAATGGTGAGCCGATAGATATTGTGTTAAACCCTTTAGGTGTGCCTTCTAGGATGAATGTTGGTCAGGTTCTAGAGGTGCATTTGGGCATGGCTGCGAAGGGATTGGGTGTGAAAATCGATGACATGCTCCGTCAGCAGCGCGCTGCTGCAGATGTTCGAGGTTTTCTTGAGGAGATTTACAATAAGGGTGCGGTGCAGCCAGAAGATCTTTCTTCTTTTACTGACGATGAAATTATTGAGCTTGCTGGCAATCTTCGTGATGGTGTACCAATGGCTACACCGGTATTTGATGGTGCGGCAGAAGAACAAATTAAAGATTTGCTTGAGTTAGCAGGTATTCCGCGTAGCGGACAATTAGAATTGTTTGATGGTCGTACCGGTGATGCATTCACACGCCCTGTAACAGTGGGCTACATGTATATGTTGAAACTGAATCATTTGGTTGATGATAAAATGCATGCGCGTTCTACAGGTTCCTATAGTTTGGTAACTCAGCAGCCGCTAGGTGGTAAAGCTCAGTTTGGTGGGCAGCGATTTGGGGAGATGGAAGTTTGGGCGCTGGAAGCATATGGTGCTGCTTATACTCTACAAGAGATGCTGACTGTTAAGTCTGATGATGTTAATGGTCGTACCAAAATGTATAAAAATATTGTTGATGGTGATCATCGTATGGAGCCGGGTATGCCTGAATCCTTTAATGTGTTGTGTAAAGAGATTCGCTCACTTGGCATCGATATGGAATTGGATACTGATTAGCTCGGTAATTAAAGCAAAAGAATTCACCATAAAGTTTGCTTAATGTTAATGGCTTAAGCATATAAAACAGCGTTGGAGGAAAGGCCTTGAAAGACTTACTAAATATATTGAAGTCCCAGGGACAAGTAGAAGAGTTTGATGCCATTCGTATAGGTTTGGCATCACCAGAGATGATTCGTTCATGGTCATTCGGTGAGGTTAAAAAGCCTGAAACAATTAATTATCGTACGTTCAAACCGGAGCGTGATGGTCTTTTTTGCGCCAAAATTTTTGGGCCCATCAAAGATTATGAGTGCTTATGTGGAAAATATAAGCGCTTAAAACATCGTGGTGTTATTTGTGAAAAATGTGGTGTAGAGGTTGCGCTAGCGAAAGTTCGCCGTGATCGTATGGGGCATATTGAGCTGGCAAGCCCTGTTGCTCATATTTGGTTTTTGAAATCGCTTCCTTCTCGTATCGGATTGTTACTTGATATGACTTTGCGTGATATCGAGCGCATACTGTACTTTGAGTCATATGTTGTAATAGATGCTGGTTTAACAACCCTAGAGCAGGGCCAGTTGCTTAATGATGAGCAATATTACGAAGCAATGGAAGAGTTTGGTGATGAGTTCTCTGCCAAGATGGGTGCGGAAGCAATTCAGGAGTTAATGCTGGACTTGAACCTTGAAGAAACAGCAGTGCAGCTACGAGAAGAGATTCCTCAAACTAATAGTGAAACAAAAAATAAAAAACTATCTAAACGTTTAAAGCTGATGGAAGCATTTTTAGGTTCGGGCAATAAGCCTGAATGGATGATAATGAACGCATTACCTATCCTTCCTCCTGATCTTCGTCCTTTAGTGCCATTGGATGGTGGACGTTTTGCCACTTCTGATTTGAACGATTTATATCGTCGTGTGATTAATCGCAATAATCGTTTAAAGCGCCTATTGGACTTGAGTGCTCCAGATATTATTGTGAGAAACGAAAAACGTATGCTTCAAGAGTCAGTTGATGCATTGTTAGATAATGGGCGGCGTGGTAGAGCGATAACTGGTTCTAATAAGCGTCCACTGAAATCGCTTGCAGATATGATTAAGGGTAAGCAGGGTCGTTTCCGTCAAAATCTTTTGGGTAAGCGCGTTGACTACTCTGGACGTTCTGTAATTGTTGTAGGTCCAACTCTTCGCCTGCATCAATGTGGTTTGCCAAAGAAAATGGCGCTTGAGTTGTTTAAGCCATTTATTTTTGGAAAGCTTGAGGCGCGTGGTTTAGCAACTACGATTAAAGCTGCCAAAAAGATGGTCGAGCGTGAGCCGGCAGAAGTATGGGATATTTTGGCTGAAGTCATACGGGAGCATCCGGTAATGCTTAACCGTGCACCTACGCTTCATCGTTTGGGTATACAGGCTTTTGAGCCAGTGTTAATTGAAGGTAAAGCAATTCAATTGCATCCGTTGGTTTGTGCTGCGTATAACGCTGACTTTGATGGCGATCAAATGGCTGTCCATGTTCCGTTAACACTTGAGGCGCAGCTTGAAGCTCGCGCTTTAATGATGTCGACAAATAACATTCTCTCGCCTGCAAATGGTGAGCCGATAATTGTTCCGTCTCAAGATGTTGTTCTTGGGCTTTACTGGATGACAAGAGATCGTGTTAATGCTCGTGGCGAAAATATGATTTT
>CBDUPD010000345.1:0-3638 GCA_965368985.1 uncultured Spongiibacteraceae bacterium
GTCAGCAGTTTCACTAGTGCGGACTGACAAGGCGGAAGGAAATTCTGATATGTGAGTTTACAATGTGTAAATGACCGAATCAAAATTTCCTTCCAACGCAGCTCAGCGTACGCCAGAGGAAGTGCTAAGCTAAAAAAGTGTTTCCGGCGCCTATCTTTGCACCATCAGAGAAAATTGCATCTGCAACACGTGCTTTATGAAAAGCCGCATCACCCCATGTTTTATCAAGAGCCCATGCCTTTTTCATAAAAATATGTAAATCAACTTCCCAGGTATAGCCCATAGCACCATGTACCTGCATGCTATTTTTAGCACCAATCAACGATGCAGCACAGGCAACAACTTTTGCGTGAGAGACATTTTCATCAACAGTTGAAAGATTGTTAGCAACCGCATAAGCAGCTCGCGCAACAGTTGCCTTTGAATATTCCAAGGCTACTGCAACATTGGCCATACGATGTTTAACTGCCTGAAATGTACCAATAGCCACACCAAACTGTTGACGGTCGGTCGTGTATTGAACAGATAGATCAATCATCCGCTGGGTTAAACCTAATGCCTGTGCAGCACAAGCCACAGCGCCACGATTCAGAGCGCCATCAATTAATGCCTGAGCTTCTTCACCCTCAGCAACCAATGTTGCATTGGCTTCATTAAATCTCACAGTATATAACTTACGACTCAAATCAACCGACTGGTTATAAACCAACTCAGCCTCACCTTTTTCAACTGCATAAAGGGCACCTGCTTTTTCCATAAGGATCAGATCGGCAACATGTGCATCTTCAACTAACAGGTTGTCTTCAAGGCCTACTGTCAAAATGGCTTCACCAGCAGCAACTTTTGGTAACCAGTATGACTTCAAGTCTTCATTGTTTGAAGCTAAAAGCGTTGGCACAGCAATCATAACTGTTTGAATTAATGGCTCTGGCAAGGCAACATAACCACACTCTTGAGCAAGCAAGATAAAATCAAGTTCATTCATGCCAAGACCACCAAACTCTTCAGGTACAGTCATACCAGTCAAACCCAGCTCAGCCAATTGCGCCCAAAGCTCCGGGGAACGTCCAGTATCGGTTTCCCACAACTCACGAATCTTTTCTGGCGTAACTTCATTTGTCAAAAAGTCACGTACACTTTCCTGGAACAACAACTGATCTTCAGTAAATGTAAAATTCATCAGACATTCTCCCCTTACTTACGTGGCATGCCAAGCATACGCTCAGCGATGATGTTACGTTGAATTTCATTTGTACCGGCATAGATAGGACCAGACTGCGCAAACAAGAAGCTATCTAACCATGTACCAACACCTTTTGCCTCAGGAGCGAATGGTTCCAGCTCAGCACGTGCAGACAATATACTCATCGCTGTTTCTTGCATCTGTTGATCAAGTTCAGACCAGAAGATTTTATTGGTTGATGATTCAGGGCCAATCTTGCCACCACTAACAAGACGGCAAGCTGTCTCAAAGATAGTTAAGCAATAGGATTCAGCAGCCATATAAGATTCAATTACGGCATTTCGAATCGATGGATCACGATCAGCTAAATCCTGATTTTCCTTATACAGTTCAATCAAGCGGCGAGCAGTCTCCTGGAATCGTGCAGGTGAACGCAACATTAAACCACGCTCAAAACCGGCAGTAGCCATAGCAACAGACCAACCTTCACCCTCACCACCCAAACGACGATTAACAGGTACTTTTACATTATCAAAAAAGATTTCAGCAAAGCCTGGCAAACCATCTAACTGAGGAATTGGCCGAACCGTTATACCTTCAAGATTAAGAGGAACAAGAATAAATGTCAGACCTTTATGACGCTGTGAATCAGGATCAGTACGGAACATACCAAAACATTGATCAGCCCATACAGCACGTGTTGACCAGGTTTTTTGACCATTGATAATGTAATGCTCACCATCTTCGGTTAATTCAGCCTTGGAACGAATGGCTGCCATATCAGAACCTGCACCTGGCTCAGACCAACCTTGCGCCCAGACCTCAGTACCATCAGCCATTTTAGGAAGAATCTCGGCTTTCTGCTCATCAGTGCCATATTCCATCAAGGTAGGCCCTAACAGAAATATACCATTCTGGTTTACACGATTAGGCGCTTTGGCACGAAAATATTCATCTTCAAAAATCAACCACTGAATCAGATCAGCATCACGGCCACCAAGTTCTGAAGGCCAGGTAACCATACCCCAACGCCCTTCATTCATTTTAGCTTCCCACTCACGATGCTGTTGAAAGCCTTCTTCGGTATCATAAGTTTTTAATGGTTCAGCTGGTACGTTAGCCGCTAACCATTCACGAATTTCCATGCGGAAAGCATCGTGTTCAGCTGTAAAATTTAAATCCATCGTCTTCTCTCTTGTTATTCTTTCAATGGGGTCAGACTCGATTGATTAGTTGAGCTGAACAATCGAACAATCGAACAATCGAGTCTGACCCCATTGAAAACTACTTAGTTCTTTTCTTTAAACTCTGCATCACGTTTATTAACAAACGCATCACGTGACTCGGCAGAATCCGGGGACTGATAAGCTTCAAGTGTAAAACCCTGCTCTGAACGGTATTTATCTTCAAGATTACCGTCTTCTATTCCAGTTAAGGCTTCTTTAGCTAAAGCAATCATACGCGGTGATTTCTCAGCAATTTGGGCAGCAATTTCACGAGCAGTTGGTAATAATTCATCACGAGGAACAACGCGTTCAATAGCACCCAAACGATAGGCTTCCTGTGCATCAATGGCTTGGCCAGTGAAATACATATAACGAACTTTTTGAACCGGGAACATACGCTGTAAATGCGCACCACCACCCATGGCTCCACGATCAACTTCAGGAACTGCAAATGTCGCACACTCAGAAGCAACAATAATATCTGCAGCACCTGAAATACCTATTCCACCACCTAATACAAAACCGTGAACTGCTACGATTACCGGCTTATCATTAAGATGAATTGCCTTGAATGTATCGTAGTTACCTTTATTCACCTTAACGATAAGAGAGTCGTCAGCATCAAGCTCTTTAATATCAACTCCGGCACAAAAACCACGACCTTCTGCAGCAATAATAATGACACGGCATTCATCATTTTTACCAAGGGACTCAATTTCAGCGGCAATATCTGCCCAACCTTGAGAAGTAAAAGCATTCACTGGTGGCTTATTAAAGATAAGCTCGGCAATACCGTTATTGATTGTTACGCTAAATGAATCTGACACTTTATTCTCCTCTATTTTCCACAAAGGGCTGCAAGACGCTGTTCAGCCTCAGCAACAATACTATTTATTAGTTCTTCACATGTTGGCAGGCTATCAATAACACCAGCAACCTGACCTGAAGGCAATACACCCTCTTCAGGCTTACCATCAACCATGGCCTTCATAATAATCATCGGCGCATTCGCTGCCATGATGGCTTGCGCTGGAGTCACATCACCAGACTTTGTCATTGCAAGAGCTGATTTCAACAGACCAAAGATTGACGCACCTGTATGCTTACGGAATTTCAAACCATTAATAAGTGCAATAATTAATTTACGAATAGCACTGGCATTTTCCATATCAGCCAACCACTCGTTGATAATCATCCGTTGAGGCAGACCATCCATTGCAGTAGATACA
>CBDUPD010000346.1:0-3626 GCA_965368985.1 uncultured Spongiibacteraceae bacterium
CTCTTTAACATGAATGCTCATATCAGCAGACTGAATAATATCACCAACTGCAAAAGGCATGCTGTTCAAGTCTCGAAATGACTGCTCGTAACCCTCTACAAAACCAATATCACGAGAAATAGATAAACCGTTATCACTGATACGCTTGATCTCAAGCTCACCCTTGGCATTACTCAGCAACCTGACCCTATCCGGAATATTCAACCCATTGATGCTTCGCACCGGCTTTAATAATGCCGACTGCGTAATAGCTCCCTTTAAAATAATAACATCTTGACTTTCCACTGAGCTATTTTCAAGCTGCAGAAGTGTGGCCTGTGTATTTCTGGCATTCAAATGAATAAAGCTTGAAGCAGCAAATAAAAACACAGGAGACAACAGCAAATGGAATATACAAAATACAACACCTGTTATTTTTACCAGCCTATTCGGAACAGCCCCACTCCATAATACCGACCTCTTTATTACAAGCTGATAAATAACTACCGCGATAACAAGATCAAAACCGATACTGGGAATTAATGTTAGACGATCCTGATTAATTATCGAACAAAAAGGAATTGAAGCCAGCACTGCACCCAATAGCGCAAATCTTACTAATGACTCTCTTTTAATAATTGGCAGAAGCAGCCATGCGAGACCTGCAATGGCAGCAAGCATCAATAACAACACCAACAACTGGTATTGCCTGCCTATAAACAACTCCAGTGCCGGATAGGCTTCTGCAGGTAAAAAACCAAAGGCCGAAAAGATATAAACCGGCACTCGCTCAAACATTACCTGGATAAACTCAAGCGGCATACTGGCCGCATCAACATAATGAATAGCCGAACCATTGGCACCGTAGCCCAACGATTTATACTGCAGATACCAGACAACAACAACTACCGCATAAGGAAGCAGCGCCACAAGCCCCTTCAACGGGCCGTTTCTATCCAGGCAAACCGCATATGCAAACAAAAAACCACCGATGGCTATTGCTGACTCACCACTCAGCAGCGCCAATACCAACCAGATAATCGCAAAGATATAAAAACCTGGCGCATTATTTCGTTCACGAAACAGAATATGGCAATAGAAACTCAGGGAGGCAAAGCAGGCACCTATCAGTGCATTACGGTTTGCAACCCACTCAATGGTAGGCGCATGGCTACCATCAAGCATAAATATAATCAGGGCCAAAAATGCCAGACGATGATCAATCGCAAGCCTGAGATAGATTTTATGCACAACCAGACACAAAGCGATAAACCACAAACCACTATGAACATGAGCAAACGCTGCAACACCGGGAGCAAGCGTATAGTCCACACGATGGCTGATTTCAGCAATAGGGCGCCAGAACTTGAAATAGAAGTTCTCTGCCGTCCACCAGGGTAATACGCCCTGCTGCATCAAATACTGCCGTGCTTCAGGCTTATTATCGATAAAAGAGAATAAGCCCCATAAACTTCCATCATCAGGGTATGGAATTGGAGGATTACTGCCCAGCATCAGCAGATGAAAAAAATCATCGGTAAAAAACGGCGCAAATAACATAGGCACCGTCAGCAATATAAATATCGCTATCAGCTTTTCTATCGTTAAATCACGTAATAATACAGAGACAAACCGTTGCATTCTGTTGAGCTCAGTCTTTGTTATTGTTTTTATAGTCTGTCAGTATAACTCTACAAAATGATCTGTCACCTCGAACGAAGCTGAGAGGTCTCTTAAAGTATATCGCGATTTTGGATGAAGATTTCTCGGCTACGCCCGGAATGACTATATTCTTTCAAAAGTTTTTAATAATAACAAAAAAGGGCCGCTAAAAAGCGACCCCTGAAACAACCTATCAAGAAACACCCGAAGGAATTACTTAATTTTTGCTTCTTTATAGATTACATGCTGACGAACAACAGGATCATACTTTTTAAACTCAAGTTTATCCGGAGTGTTCTTTTTGTTTTTATCAGTGGTGTAGTAGTGACCTGTACCAGCTGACGATACTAATTTGATCTTATCACGCATTGGATATCTCCTTTGGCATCAAACAGCCAATATTAAATTTTTTCACCACGAGCACGGATATCAGCAAGAACCTGCTCAATACCCACTTTATCGATGATGCGCATACCTTTTGCAGAAACGCGTAATTTAACAAAACGCTTTTCATTCTCAAGCCAAAAACGATGGCTCTGCAAATTTGGCTCAAAACGACGTCTGGTGCGATTTTTTGCATGCGATACATTGTTACCAGTGACCGGACGCTTACCTGTTACTATACATACTTTTGACATTGTCTTACTCGACTATTATCAAGGGGTTTAAATAAACAAATATTCAAACCTGAATTCTGTTTTTTTCACATTGGTTAAACCAACTCAACCAGTGCCCTAATGAAAGAGCGCGACTTTATACCAAAATGACACTTCAATAGCAAATAAAAGATGCTTTTTTGGGTAATTTTGGCTATTTTTCGCCTTTAGAGCAGACCATGCTCTGCAAATGAATACAACTTGCTTTTCCCCACCACAAAATGATCAAGCACCCGAATATCCAATAATGCCATCGCATCACAGATTAACTCGGTAATCTCTTTATCTGCCAAACTGGGCTCAGCAACACCTGAAGGATGGTTATGCGCCAAAATTATGGCTGCCGCATTATAGTCCAGCGCTTTTTTGGCAAGCTCCCGGGGAAAGACCGGCGCCTGGTTAATCGTGCCCTGGAATATCTCCTCATAACAAATGACCTGATTTTGACTATTGAGAAACAGGCAGCTAAACACTTCCCGTGACAGGTCACGCATTTTCACATAAATATAATCATTTGCCTGAGAGGCAGAAGTTAATGACGGCATCTCATCAAGTTCTTCCCAGAAATATCGCCTGGCCATCTCCAGCACAGCCTGAAGCTGTACATACTTGACAGGGCCCAAGCCCCTCGCCTGACAAAACACATGCTCACTGGCATTAAATAATGCCTGCAAACTGCCGTACTGGAGCAACAAATTACGCGCCAGCTCGACAGCTGAGCACCCTGAAACACCGGTACGTAAAAAAATTGCCAGCAGCTCAGCATCGGATAATGCCTTGGCGCCAGACTTGAGTAATTTTTCCCGAGGCTGCTCGGAAGCTGGCCATTGATATATCGCCATTGAATCTCTCCTTGATTTTAACTAACTGTAAGTGCTTACAAACCTGTAAGATCAGTGAAAAAGCACTTTCCATTCCATAATTCCCATACTATTATTTGTAGTCCTGATAATCAAGAAATCCTGTTATGAGCTCAACCCACAAACAGTTATGCAATCGGCGTATTCTTTTAGGCGTCACTGGCGGTATTGCGGCCTATAAAGCTGCAGAGCTTATTCGCCGCCTGAAAGACTGTGATGCCGATGTGCGCGTGGTAATGACCGCTGGAGCACAAGAGTTCATTACACCGTTAACACTGCAAGCACTGTCAGGAAACCCGGTACATACCGATTTACTCGATACCGACGCAGAAGCCGCTATGGGACACATAGAGCTGGCGAAATGGGCCGACCTTATTCTTGTTGCTCCCGCCAGCGCCAATTTCATGGCTCGACTGAATGCAGGTATGGCAAATGATCTACTCACAACCTTGTGTCTCGCCACCATTTC
>CBDUPD010000347.1:0-3616 GCA_965368985.1 uncultured Spongiibacteraceae bacterium
TTTCTGGCTGCCGAATATGGCGTAGCCTTTCCATTAGTCACCTGCGCCTCCAGTTGCGGGAACAGGGTTTTGATTTTCGGGTGAGTGTTGATACGCAGCTCTACCATTTCATACATCAATCGTCGCATCCATTCGATATTTTGCTTTGCTCTCTTACTATCGAAAACTTTTTCCTTTACGGCATTAAAATAAAAATCAACGACCATTCCCCAAATAATATCCATACCTTCATGCTCAACTGCAGAACAAGTCATGACTTTTGGTGTCCAAAAGCTTGTGTAATGCAGAAGATTAATAGCGCTTTGATATTGTGATTTGGTGCGGTTGGCAAGATTAATACTTTCGCCATCACATTTATTGATGATAAGCGCATCTGCTAATTCAATAATCCCTTTCTTAATCCCCTGAAGCTCATCACCGGCATTTGGCATCATTAAGACAAGAAAGAAATCCACCATACTGGCAACTTCATATTCAGATTGTCCAACACCTACAGTTTCAACAATAATAACATCGTACCCGGCTGCTTCACATAACAGCATGGTTTCACGGGTTTTATGGGCAACCCCGCCTAAAGCCCCCTCTGAAGGGCTTGGACGAATAAAAGCGTCAGCCTCTCGTGAAAGTAACTCCATGCGCGTCTTGTCACCCAGAATGCTACCCCCGGCAATGGGTGAGCTGGGGTCAACGGCCAAAACGGCGACCTTTTTACCCTGTTTGATGAGGTACATACCGAAACTTTCGATAAAGGTAGATTTTCCAACACCGGGAACACCTGTGATACCTATCCGAATGCTGTTACCTGTATGAGGTAAAACCTGCTCAAGAAGCTCCTGGCTACGGTCACGATCGACATCACGCCTACTCTCGATGAGAGTAATCGCTTTTGCAAGATCACGTCGATTGCCTTCAAGTAGTCGTTCAGGGTTAATTGACATAGTGTTTTCTTAAGTTAATACGTTCAATATAATAATTAAAATAAAGATAAATAACAGGCTCTATTCCGCTATTGAATAACTTATCTCTCTAAGTGTTACAAACTCTTCTGCAGCTGTTGGATGAATACCTATGGTGTCATCAACTTGCTGCTTGGTTAAACCAAGTTTAACCACGATTGCAAAGCCTTGAATAATTTCTCCAGCATCAGGACCTACCATATGCATACCCAAAACCTGCTGGTTATCCTGACGTACAATCATTTTCATCATCACTCTCTCAGAACTTCCGGACAATGTGTGTTTTAAATGCTTGAACTCAGATGTATATACATCCGCAGTAATACCTTGTTTGATCACCTCTTCTTCAGATAATCCAACAGTTGCTATATTAGGCTGGCAAAAAATAGCAGAAGGAATTGCTTCATATGAAATCTGTTTTTGATTGTCTCCATATTGCTGATCAACAAACACCATAGCTTGTTCGATAGCTACTGGTGTTAATTCCGGCGTACCAATAACATCGCCTAAAGCAAACACAGAAGGCTCGTCAGTTTGAAACCTGTCATTGGCAATAATGACAGCATTATCCTGGGTACGAATTTTGGTGCTTTCGAGGCCGAGATCATCACTGAGTACTCTACGACCGGTGGCATACATAACCTGATCAACAACTAACTCTTCGCCATTATTAAATGTGCATAACAATCCATCTGAATGTTTGGTGATGCAGCTTATCTGTGTATTGTAATGAATGTTGATACCCTTCTTTTCCATTTCAGCAGAAGCAAATCGACATACACCATGATCAAAGTGTTTTAACAGTTTATCACCACGATAAATGATATGTGTTTCACTACCGAGTCCGTTAAAAATACCTGCAAACTCAACTGCAATATAACCACCACCGACTATTGCAATGCGTTTAGGCCTTTCTTCGAGGTAAAACACATCGTCGGATGAAATAACATGCTCAACGCCATCAAATGGAGGGATACTTGGAGTACCTCCGACAGTGATTAATATTTTTCCGGCAGTAATGGTTTTACCGGAAACTTCAACCGAATGTGGCCCCGAAAGTCTAGCCCGTCCATTAAAAAGTTTAACCCCTGCATTTTCAAGCAAGTGGCCATATATGCCATTAAGTCGTTTAATTTCTTTATTCTTGTGTTCTATAAGAGTTGGCCAGCTATGTGAAGATGTACCAACCTGCCAGCCAAAACCAGCGGCATCTTCAAAATCTTCTGAAAAATGTGATGCATAGACAAGCAGTTTTTTAGGAACACAGCCTACATTAACACAGGTGCCTCCAAGGTGCTTTTCTTCGGCAATTGCTACCTTTGCACCCTTTGATGCTGCCATTCTTGCGGCTCTTACGCCACCGGAACCAGCACCAATTACGAATAGATCAAAATCATACTGCGTCATATCAGACAGTCTCTATTGAGGAGAAAACCACTGCAGGGTTTCGTGTAAATTCACGACTTCACCAACAATAATCAATGTAGGCGCTTGAATATCTCTCTCTTCTACAATTGCAGGCATTGTCGTTAATGTTCCTATATGAACCTTTTGATCAATAGTGGTTCCCTTCTCAACAAGTGCAATCGGTGTATCAGCAGCACGACCGTGTTCTATAAGAGACTTACAAATATGATTGAGCGTATTCAAGCCCATATAAAACACCACTGTTTGATCAGAATCTATTAGCTCGGCCCAGTTTAGATTACAGGTGTCATTTTTAAGGTGGCCGGTAACAAAACGTACTGATTGCGCATAATCACGGTGTGTTAAAGGTATACCTGAATAGCTTGAACAACCTGAAGCTGCTGTTATACCAGGTACAACCTGAAAAGGAATTTTTAATTCAGTTAGACCTTCAATCTCTTCACCGCCTCGGCCGAAAATAAACGGATCTCCTCCTTTTAAACGCACGACACGTTTACCCTGCTGGGCATATTTAATCAGTAATTGATTAATCTCTTCCTGGGGAACCGCATGATTAGATTGCGCTTTACCGACATAGACTTTGTCTGCATCAATTCTCGCCAAATCAACTATCGCTTGATTGACCAGTCGGTCATAGAGAATCACATCAGCAGATTGTAAAAGTCGTAAAGCTTTAAATGTTAAAAGATCAGGATCACCCGGCCCTGCTCCAACAAGACAAACCTCGCCATGTAGTTGTTCTTCACGTTTAGCCAGATATTGTTCAAACAGTTCACTGGCCTCATCATCTTTACCGGCCAATACTTTTTCAGCAACAGGACCTTGCAAGATTTTTTCCCAAAAATGACGGCGATCAGTTTCGCCATCAACAGCCGCTTTTACTTTGTCACGGTAGCCGCCAACAAAAGCAGCCAATCTACCATAAGATGAAGGTATCATTGATTCAATACGACTGCGCAATAAACGAGCTAACACGGGCGATGCGCCGCTGCTTGAGACCGAGATCATTAATGGTGAACGATCAACGATAGAGCCCATCACAAAACTACATAAGTCAGGATCATCGACGACATTAACCGGAATCTGTTTTTGTCTTGCGCCATCAGATACCTGTTTATTGATGTCACGTTGATCAGTGGCCGCTATTACCAATATTTTGTTTTCCAGGTCTTCTGCTTCAAAGTTTCTTTCATGAAAGCTACCTGAATTCTTTTCTGATAACTGTTTGAGCT
>CBDUPD010000348.1:0-3613 GCA_965368985.1 uncultured Spongiibacteraceae bacterium
CATCGAAGAAATACTCTGAACCGAAGTAGTTTCCAAAAAAACCAAATCGAAAAAGATAGAGATTGGCTTTAAACCAGTAACTCTTATGCCATGGCTGCTGGCTATATCGCTTACTCAGCATCATTGGGATAAACATTACGGGTAATGCAACAATCATTGACTGTATCAGAAGGGCAACATTGCCCATCGACTTATCCCAGCCGGTGAGCATCATAATACCCATCTGAGCCATCCAGATTGGTGAATAGATCAGAAAGAACTTTTCAACCCAGGCTTTATCGGGGTTAGGTGAAAACCATTGTGAGGCCATACTCAACCATCCCTCTTTTTTATTATTTTAGCAGTTTAGTATCTACTTGCTTATAACCTGACTCAAGAGACCATGATCACTTGCCCGTTAAAGCAATCTTCACCAGTGCACTAACATTCTTTGCCTTCTGCATCACACTCGGCTCTGGTCTTAACTTTCTATGTCCCGGCATTAACTTACCTTTAGCCTGCATATGTATTTTCTCTTTTACTATAGGCTCAAGCATTCCCGCACCGGCCATTTCAAAAAATATCGCCTTGGCATTTCCCAGATCAAAGAAATCCCGCTGCCAACGCCATTGATAATTACCGGCATACTCAAACCAGGAACCGCCAATACCTGCAATTTCATAATTTGAGCCATCAGGCCGTTTACCCGGGGCGATTTGTTTCCAGAAGCCAATCACGGTACCGCGTTTTTCATCAATAATAATATCGTGGTATGGGTACTCCCACTCTTCAAAGCCTTTCATATGGTAGCCCAAAGCGAGATCAATAATTTCTTGTCGGCTGTTGGCCACAAACTCTTCATTAGGGCCTATATTCCAGCCATAGACAGCATCTTCGGTATACATCGGGCCAAGGTATTTACTCCAGTCGCCTTCTTTCTCGGCATCTTTATTTGCCTGAAGCCAGCGCTCTACCATTTCTTCCAATTCTTCTCGTGGATACCCTGTCATGACATAAACCTCTCTGATTATTTTTTTATTTTATTAGTGTCTCTCATCCACTGTATGGTTTCACTGAGGGTCTCCAGTGGTGGCCTGAAAGACATACCTGTTTTTTCTATTAATTTATGTGATTCAGCGGGAGGCAATTTGGTGACTATAGTCATAGACTCTCGAGAAATAGGAAAGTCAATAACCATGACATGACGCAATGCATCGTAACACCACCCTAAAATTCTAAACACTTGCCCGGGAACAACAACTCGCTTGAGCTTTGTTCCGGCGGCCTCTTCAATACGATCAGCAAACAGTTTCCATGGCTTAAAATAACCGCCAACAACATAACGCTCCTGAGTCTTGTCGTCAGACAATTCACTCTCTAATAACAAGCGATGCGCCAGCGCCACATCTCTGGCATCGACAAACTGCATACCCGAACTGGTTAATGGCATGATTGTATTGACAAATTCCACAATCGCCGTATTACTTTCAGCCATCTTCGGGTCGTGCGGACCAAAAACTCCCGATGGATAAGTAGATATAATCGGATACCCCTGCTCCTGCAATTCCCTGATACGCAATTCACACATTTTCTTCGACAGTGCATAACCTTCTTTCACATCCGCTAACGGTGACTCTTCATTCAATATTTCCTGACTTGGATCGAAGAAAATACTCAAACTCGACACATAGAGAATTTTTTCTATACCCAATTCACAGGCACTACCAATAACACTATCAATTCCCTTCAAGTTTGTTGACTTGGTGGTTTCGGCATTTTTGGCATTCAGGTCAACCACGCCAGCGACATGTGCAACCGCATCGCAGCCTTCCATGCCCTTCTTAACCGCTTCTTTATCGAGCATGTCTGTAACAACAAAATCTGTGAGATTAAATCCATGCCCGGCAAAATAATCGACAGCCATTTGTTTATTACGCACAAGTAAACGTACTTCATGCCCTGCACGCAGTAGTTCCAGCGCAGTATGTGCGCCGATAAGCCCTGTAGCTCCTGTGACAAATACCTTCATTTTTTCAAATCCGCCAATATATAAAATCAGGATTCTACCACGTCTAGCCGCAAAGCTTTATTCGGGCAATAACTTACAGCCTGCATGGTTTTCTCCATATCATCTGACGCTATTATCTCTTTTAATATTGTCAGCTGGCCCTCATTGTCCACGTTAAAAACGGCCGGCGCCTCACCCATGCACATGGCATGTCCCTGGCATAACTGGCGGTCGACAATCACCTTATAGGCTTTTGGCTTTTCTTCTACATCTGCAGCCGCATGGTGTGGGCACCCTGATTCTGGCTGAGCTTTCGAAGCACCGTATTCTGAAGTAAAGGTCGATTTGTCCCGTAGTCGGTAACGCACCCTGCACGGTGATTTCGGCTGCACAATCATCTCTTTATAATCATCAACATACTGATCAGGGCTATCGATCAGCTCAAATTCATAGCGTCTTAACAGAATGGCGAATATCGCCTTGATCTGAAACATGGCGAAGGCATTACCTGAACACTTATGCTTGCCGCCACCAAAAGGCTGATAGGCCATCAGGTTTTTATCTTCGGCTCGCTCAGGTGAAAAGCGATCAGGGTCAAATGCTTCGGGGTTAGAAAACAGATGTGACATACGGTGGGTAACTGGCGGACTTGCCCACACCATATCGCCTTTTTTAATGGTGTATTCCTTAAACTTGAGATCTTGCGAAACCTGGCGCATCAAAATAATCAGTGGTGGATGCAGCCTTAACACTTCTTTTAATACATTCTCAAGCATAGGCATTTCGCGCAAACTCTGGAATGTCACCTCACCTTTTTCACCGAGCAAATCATCCAGTTCTTTTTTCACTTCACGCATTAAATGTGGATTCTTTAACAACTCAATCAATACCCAGGCTGATGTACCGGCACTGGTATGGTGCCCCGCAAAAATAGCGCCCACCAACATCCCGGTAATTTCGTTAGCATTGGGTTTACTGCCATCTTCATAATGCATATCAATCAGCATTTGAAACATATCGGTGGGTTTTTCAGTCTGGCTTTCCCGCTTTTTAACAATCTCGCCCACAAGTTCCTGCAGACGTTTACGCGCCCGGTCTCTTCGTTTGAACGAAGGAATAGGCAGGTATGGAAAGCTATAGGCTAACGGCTGCACGCCCTGCTCAAGATCATGATAAATGCCGGCAAACTCTTCATTTAATTCATAGCGAAATTCACGACCCAACAGACAATGGCTTGAAGTATTTATGGTGAGCTGCTTCATAAATTCAACCAGCTCTACCTCACCTGCATCTCCCCAGTTGGCGATAATATCTTCAACTTCCTGTACAATTTTCCCTGAGTGATTACGCATAGCCTCCATACGCAGAGCAGGCATCAACATTTTCAGCTGTTCATTCTTGCGCTTGATTGGCGCATCAAATACCACGCCCTCACCAAAAATAGGGGTCATTAATTTATAGGCAGCCGACTGATCAAGCTGTTCATCGGAAGAGCGAAAGAATATTTCACTGGCTTCATCGCCGGTTAATAGCACCATATCCTGGTTAAAAATCCGGAATTTGGCTATCTCGCCCAACTCATCAGAAACGCGTTTTACAAAATGATAAGGGTTGCTGGCGAAGGGA
>CBDUPD010000349.1:0-3609 GCA_965368985.1 uncultured Spongiibacteraceae bacterium
TGAGCAGAAAGACAGGTATCTTGAAAATGCAGCATTAACATTGGAGCAGCGTGTTAGGGAAAGAACGCTGGAACTGGAAAGTGCCAAATTTGCTGCTGAAAAAGCTACTAAGTATAAGTCGCAATTTTTAGCTTCAATGAGTCACGAGATTCGCACGCCACTTAACGGTATTGTAGGTATTGTTACCCTGTTACAGTCAACTGAGCTTGATCCTGTTCAGCGTGAATATGCGAAAACAGTTGAGCATTCTTCTGATATGTTGCTAGCAATAATTAATGATATTCTGGACTTTTCAAAAATTGAAGCAGGAAGGATGACGCTGGAGTCTGTGCCGTTTGATCTTAAAGAGTCTATGGAAAACCTGTTAGACCTTGAGCGGGTTGCGGCGCTGGAAAAAGGTATCTACTTGCAGTTACGTATTGCTAAAGATATGCCTATTCATCTTGTAGGCGATAGTAGTCGTATTTCTCAAATAGTAATGAACCTTATATCCAATGCAATAAAATTCACAGAGGAAGGCGGGGTTCTGGTTAATATTCAGCCTGTTCATAATTCTGTTAATAATGTTAGATGCAAGATTGAAGTGATTGATACCGGAGTTGGAATAGCCGAGAATAAAATCAGAAGTATTTTTGGTGAGTTTATACAGGAAGATAGCTCTACGACACGTCGGTTTGGAGGTACTGGTCTTGGCTTGGCGATATCAAGCAATTTGGCAAATATTATGGGAGGAAATATTTCTGTTAGTAGTAAAGTGAAAAAAGGTTCTACATTTACACTTGAAATTGAGCTGCCTATTGATACATCTATAAAGCCTATTACGCCAGAAACGCCATCAGTTAATTCGGATGACATTCATGTTTTGTTGGTTGGAGACGCTATTAAACAAAGGCCGTTAACCAGGGAGTGGCTACATAACTGGGGTATACGCTATACGTTTGTCGAGAGTAGAAAAGATGTCTTGTCTGTTCTGGAGTCAGGTGAAGATGCTATAGATTTAATAATAATGGATGATACTATCGGTATTTCGGCCTGTGAATTACTTATGCAGGATGTTAGAAAATCCACATCGTATTCAGATATAAAAGTGTTATTACTGGCAACATTTATGGTTGAAGATGAAGGGGAAGAATTAAAAGGCATGGGTTTTGCGGGATTTTTGCAGCGCCCGGTTTTTGAATCACAGTTATATAATATGATTCAGCAAATGATGATAAAACAGGATGTAAATAGCCATCAAATTTTGCGGGCGGGAATGCTGAATACTGATCAAGGTGAAAAGATTTCACATACACTTAAAGGCAAGCGAATTTTGTTGGCAGAAGATAATAAGATAAATCAGCTGGTTGGTGAAAGAATGCTTGAAAATATGGGGGCTTGTGTTGATGTTGCTTCTAACGGAAAAGAAGCGGTGCAGATGTGGTCAAAATTTCCCTATGATGTGATTATAATGGATTGTCATATGCCTGAGATGGATGGCTATGAGGCGACAAAGTCTATTCGATTATTAGAGATGGATTGCGATGATAAAGGTCGAAAACATACGCCAATTATAGCTTTAACTGCAAATGCCATGCAGGGAGAAAGGGAGGTTTGCATGGATGCAGGTATGGATGAATATATCACCAAGCCGATAAAGCCAAATGCATTGTTGATGGCAATAGAGAGCTACTTGTAAATTCTGGCTATGAATAAAAAACTACTTCTAAAAATACTAGTGGTACTTTTTGCAGTTATACCATTGGTTTCTTTTGTGTTGGCTAATATTGTATTTTTATCTTATATGTACTGGTTTCAGAACTTTGATGACATGCAGTTTCCTGTTATTAATGAAGAGGCAGAGCACGTTATTATTCTGTCACATGGCCTGGGTGATACAACAGAATCCTGGACGTCTCCTTTGAAACTGCTTTTTGAAGAGAAAGAGGAGCCTGGTGTACAGGTTGTATCCCTTGACTGGAACCCGTATTCAAAAAATACATTTCGGTGCTCGATTGATGGTATGCGAATTGGTGCAAAAGTGGCTGAACAAATAAATACCATGAAGTCATTAAAAACACTTCATCTGATAGGGCATAGCTGCGGGAGTTTTGTGGTATTAGGCTTGTGTGAGGCAATGAAAGAGAGTCGGCCTGATATACGTATTCAAACAACATATCTCGATCCTGTAGCTATTTATGGTGGCTTATTCTGGAATTATGGTGTTGACCACTTTGGAGGTTGTGGTGATTTTAGTGATGCTTATATTG
This sequence comes from uncultured Spongiibacteraceae bacterium, assembly GCA_965368985.1. Taxonomy (GTDB): domain Bacteria; phylum Pseudomonadota; class Gammaproteobacteria; order Pseudomonadales; family DT-91; genus CAZTZY01. The sequence goes on from CBDUPD010000349.1 coordinate 2,250, forward strand.
ATATTGAAGACGGTGTGCCCGGTAGTAACCAATCCTTGACGAATGCTCATACATTTAATGTTACTGATGTTCGTAAGGCGAGCCAGTATAAGAAAAACCCACATGTCTGGCCAACGGTGTATTATCAGCAGCTTGTTGAGGCGGGTGCAATACTTGACTATAGAAAAGATCAATCAGTTGTATTAACCTACCCCAAAGGTGTAATGACGGATGTCAGGCCTTAAGCCAAAATTTTATTAGTCATTATTTTAAAGAGAGCTGGTTTGATGATAAAAAATTATGTTGTATTAATACTGGCCTTGTTTTTAGTTGGTTGTGCCTCAAATGACTATCAGTATGGCGTTGGTGGCCAGAATGATATTGATGCCCCTTTAGCTCCCAAAATGAAGCAGCAAATAATTATCAGTAAGCCAAGCTGGTTTCTTGATCATTCTGACTATATCTGGCCAGGAAGTTGGCTGGGAAAGATAATTTTATGGAACAAGGATCTGGATGGTCATACTGTTTCTGATGAGACAATTCATGCTGTAGAAGAATATCTTAAAGATAACGATCTTGATCATGTTCAGGTATATGTAAATACGTATAGTGTGCCAGGGCAATGGAGCCGCTTGTTTAGCAACAGAACAGTAGGAGGCGGTTGGCGTTATACATTGGGTATCGCTTCCCTGGTAGGTTATACCATATTACCCGGCCGTTTTTTTGGAGGCGATCATTACAACCCTTATAACAATACGATAAATATATACTCTGATGATGTTGCCATTGCCCTGCATGAGGCAGGACATGCAAAAGCCAGTAATAAACAAAAATATAAAGGGCTGCATGCATTTACTTATATCATTCCCCCAGCTGCACTGTATTTTGAGGCTAACGCTTCTAATGATGCTATTTCGTATATGAAAGACAAGGGGATGATAGCAGACCAAAAAGAGGCCTATAAAACTTTGCATCCGGCTTATGGAACCTATGCTACAGGTTGGAACAGCAAGTATTGGTGGTCAAGCATTCCCGGGGCGATGGTAGGACATATTACTGGTAATATAGCTGCGGCCTTTACCAAGGTTCCCAAAGATTCTGCATCAGTGGAAGAGGGTCGAGATAGTACAGATAGTTCAGACTTTATAGATAATAAAGATGAAGCTCCGTTAAACCCGGTGCCAGGCAGTAATGATGTTGATGCTGTAGAAGATCTTGAAGGTTCTGAAATTGTTGGAGAGTAATAAAGTTTTATCCTTCAGATAACTCAAATGTGCCATACACATAAACTGGTATTGAACATAACATCTTTAGACTTTTTTAGTCTGCTGGAATTGTTGAGAAGCGGACCGGTCGACAATATTAGCTGAGTGCTGTTATC
>CBDUPD010000350.1:0-3596 GCA_965368985.1 uncultured Spongiibacteraceae bacterium
AATTATGTCAGTTATAATTATCTCCATTATTTCCTTTTCTCAGTTTGTCATTGCCACATAACAACAGTTTATGTAGCTTAGTTTACATAACTCATTATTTCTTGTTTCCATAATCAAATATTTCCCTCTCCTTTTCAATGGTTTATATCTCACTTTATAAAAATACCGGATATTTTGGAAACTTGTTTACATAACTGAAAGCGTAGTGAAAGCGTAGTGTCAGGTCTCCCATTTCCCGCCGCTACTTTCAAACAAATGCAGTTGGTCACATTCATATAATTTACACTTTTAGTGACATACCGCTCATGGTCAAATGCGACACTCATAAGCCTACTGTTTTATCGTATATTGAGCTGCAGCTATCGGTAGCATCACACGCAAAAAGATAAGCCTGGGCACGCTTATAAACAAGTGGAGGCATTAATCGAAAGCTTCAATGACATAGCAACTTACATTTAATCGCCTGCTCTAGAGATGAAAACGTACGAATTAGAAAGACAATAACAACAACTCAGCAGAATATTTTAAAGTCTTATTATTTTTATTTTCACATAAAATCAAACACTTCACATAAACTTCACAACCCCCTCAAAATTTCCACATATCTGCTTGCAATACTTCTCTCGCAATCAAAGGAGAAATATTATGCAACGCATATCAAACACCAAACCAGCAGTACAAGATCAATCCCGATTACGCCTTTGTTATACAAAAGCAATCGCTCTGTTCATGTTATTAAGCTGTATGAGCATTTGTCACGCCAATGACGTTGTTCAATCGAGTGACTTTTTCATTACAGACCCACAAGGCAATGTAAGCCAGGCATTAACCTTATCCGCCAAGGTAGATATTGAAGTTAATGGGCTTATTAGCCATACCAACATTAAACAGCGGTTTCTCAATAATAGTTCTGATTTTGTTGAAGGAGAATACGTTTTCCCTCTACCTGATACAGCGTCTATTGATAGCATGCAAATCAAAATTGGCAGCCGAATCATCAAGGGGCAGTTAAAAGAAAAAGAACAAGCGAAAAAGATTTATAAAAAAGCGCAGGCTGCAGGAAAAAGAGCGGCTCTAATGACGCAAGACAGACCCAACCTGTTTCGAATGAAAGTTACCAATATTCCTGCCGGTGAAGTTATTGAAGTGACGATGAGTTATGTGAATAACATTGATTTCGATAACGGAAAATACAGTTTGATGTTCCCCATGACATTAACGCCCCGGTTTAACCCCCTTCATACTCTTTTAAATAACGATATTACTAATGTTTTGAAAAATCCTGATTTTATCATCAACAACCTTGTAGCCGATGAAATTATCAACCCACTTGAACTCACCCTTAAGTTAAATCCCGGTTTTTCGGCAAGTAATGTGATGAGTAGCAGTCATAAAATTAATATTGATAATCCATTTTCCGAGCAACAACACATTACCTTTTCTAACCGATTTGAACCCATGGACAGTGACTTTCATTTAATCTGGCAACAAAACAACCGCCAGCTTGAACCCGGTTTATTTATTGAAAGTTTAAATGATAAAGGTATTGCTGAAACCGGCGGCAAAGACCCCGATGACATTGATTCACAGGCCACGGAGCACTATGCCATGCTGATGCTTACACCTGCTGCACCCGATTATCAACAATACGTACTCAATAAAGAGATTGTTTTTATCATTGATACATCCGGTTCTATGGGTGGCGCATCTATTCGCCAGGCCAAGGCGGCGTTACAACGCGCCATTAAAATGATGAATGCTGGTGACAGTTTCAATATTATTGAATTCAACTCCAGACATAGGTCGCTGTTTCCACATCCGCAGGACGTATCAGATACTACTTTGCAACAAGCCGATTATTTTATTAGCCGCTTATACGCAACAGGTGGCACCAATATGAAACCGGCAATAATACAGGCATTAACATCACCGGTTGATGATCAGGAACGCATGAGACAGGTTATCTTTATCACTGACGGAGCCGTGGGTAATGAGAATGATCTGATGCAGAGTATTCAACAGCATCTGGGGGATAGTCGTTTATTCAGCGTTGCCATTGGCTCTTCTCCCAACCAGCATCTTTTTCGTCAGGCGTCAAAATACGGCAAGGGCACCTTTATCAAAATCAGTAAGCTGCAAGAGGTTTCTGAAAAGATGAACCACTTGTTCGCCAAGGTAAGTAAACCTGCCATGAAAAATATTGAACTTATCGATAACAATGGCAATGTACTTGCGGTAGAACCTGAGTCTATTCCTGATGTGTATTATGGCGAGCCGGTAAAAGTTGTATTAAAGCTCAAGCAATTAACAGGCGACATTACTATTCAGGGCACTCTTGCCGGCAACCAGTTTCACCAGGTGCTATCACTGGAGAATAACAAGAACAGCAAAGGTATAGCCAAACTCTGGGCACGTGCCAAAATAGAATCTCTTACTGACAAGATGTTATTGGGTCGCGGTGATACAGATAAGCTTAAAAAGGACATTATCGACCTGTCGTTAAAGCATCATGTGTTAACGGCTTATACCAGCTTCATCGCCGTTGATCAGGAAGTTGTCAGAAATCCCGGTGAAGCATTAAAAAAATCCAATGTTAAAAATTTGATTCCCAAAGGTACACAGTTTCCTAAAACCTCGCTTGATATTCTCCCGCTTTATGCACTGAGCTTTATCACTTTACTACTGGGTTGCTTACTCCGCTTACGAGGCAGGCACCTATGAACACGCTGTGGCAAAGTCTGATCGGTCAAAGCCATTATTTGAACAATAAGAAAAGAGTTATCCGGATATTCTCGATGATTCTTTTTAGTGTCAGCGCCGCCTTATTTATGCAAGCCAACTGGCTACAAATAAAAGCAGTTGCTGCACAAGTGCTTATTGCCCAAGCCTGGGAAGAAACTCTGCACAATCCTGTGCAAAGAGTCTCCAAATTTAATAAGCCCTGGAGTTGGGCAGACTTTTGGCCTGTTGCAAAATTACAATGGGAAGACAATAAACCCGTTTATGTTTTATCAGGCACCCATGGCCAGTCACTGGCGTTCGGGCCTGGTCATTTAAGTGAAAGTGCTGAACCTGGTACTCCAGGGCAGATTATTATCGCTGGCCATAAAGACTCACATTTTGCCTTTCTGCAAGATGTGAAAATTGGCGATACGATTTTACTGGAAGATAAACTCGGTTTTACCCGGCGCTATACCATAGAACACAAGAAGATTGTTGATACACGCAGTAATACATTACAATTATATAACAGGGATGAGTTAGTGTTGATCACCTGCTATCCTTTTAATGAACTTTCATTTAATGGCCCGTTACGCATGGTTGTAACAGCTACACCAACATAGCATCGATAATTTCATGAGTAAAAAGACTTTACTATTGGTTGAAGATGAACAATCTATTGCAGATGCTTTAATCTTTTCATTAGAGGCAGATGGCTATCGTGTTATCTGGTCCCAGTTAGCTTCTGAAGCACTCGACACCATTGATAATGAAGATATTGATCTTATTATATTGGATATTGGCTTGCCTGATATGAGTGGCTTTGACTTATGCAAAACCATTAAAGCCCAACACGATATTCCACTTATTTTTTT
>CBDUPD010000351.1:0-3571 GCA_965368985.1 uncultured Spongiibacteraceae bacterium
GCAAGGCATTATGGGTTATCACTATGCCTTGAACGATGGTGAACACGAAGATGTTGCCAAAGCACTTTATGAACAATACCTGCCAAAAGGTGCAGACGGCGAGCTACCTGAAACACAAACCGGTTGTGTGCTGGCACTGGCTGATCGTATCGATACACTGATAGGCATTTTTGGTATTGGCCAACAACCCACAGGCAACAAAGACCCGTTTGCCTTACGCCGAGCCACTCTCGGTATCCTGAATATTGTTATTGATAAGTCACTGAATATTGACCTGCGTGATCTATATACATTCGCTTTTAATCAATATGAAAAGCTGCCTGAAAGCGATACTGTTCAACAGGCACTGGAATATACCATAGAGCGCTTCCGTGCTTATTACCATGCACAGGATATTCAGACCGAAGTTTACCTTTCTGTCACAGCCAGAAATATATCTAATCCGTTAGATTTTGATAAACGTGTAAAAGCCGTTTATCAATTCAGTAAACTCGAAGAAGCCCAGACGCTTGCCGCTGCCAACAAGCGCGTAGCCAATATACTGGCCAAGCAAGAGAATAATATCTCCCCTGAAATTGATGACAGTTTGTTACAGGAAGACGCTGAAAAATCATTGGTTGAATCATTAAGTAGCAAAACCCAGGCATTGAACAAGGCCTCAGCCAATAACGACTATCAGGCCATGTTATCATTATTGGCAACCCTGAAACCTGAAGTTGATGCCTTCTTTGATTCAGTGATGGTAATGGTAGATAACGACGAACTACGAAATAACCGTCTGGCCATTTTACAAAAGCTACGGGGTTACTTTTTACAGGTTGCCGATATTTCACTACTGGCAGTGAAATAATCAGGATGATTCCCGGTTGAAAAGATGATAAATAAAATAACACTATTCATCAGATCACTTATATTCTTTTTGGTTTATGCCTCTTTCTCAACGGTATTTTGCCTGACGGCAGTATTTTTTATCTGGTGGCTACCCTTTAACACCCAGTTCAACTACCTCACCCAATGGAATAAGTGCGTTATCTTTTTTGCCAAATACCTTGCAGGTATAAAGTATGAAGTAGACGGGCTGGAAAATATTCCTAAAGAAGGCAGTTTCGTTGTATTGGTCAAACACCAAAGCCAATGGGAAACCTTCTTTCTATTACTACTGTTTAAACCCATTAGCATTATCCTGAAGCAAGAACTTCTGAATATACCCGGTTTTGGTTGGGGGCTACGCCTGATAAAGCCTATAGCTATAGATCGCAGCAACCCAAAACAGGCCTTAAAACAGATTCAGGAAGAAGGCAAAAAACGCCTGCTAGAAGACCAATTACCCATTCTTATTTTTCCCGAAGGCACACGTATAACTGCTGGTGAAAGAGGAAAATACGCAAAGGGCGGGGCAGCCCTGGCCATTAATGCGGGTGTTCCCTTACTTCTGGTTTCGCACAATGCCGGTTACTTCTGGCCAGCTGACAAGTTTTTCAAACATGCCGGAACAGTAAAATTGTTTATCAGCAAGCCGATTGATACGGCCGGCCGTACAGCTAAAGAGTTAACCGAAGAAGCTGAGCAGTGGATAGAGTCACATGTTGAGGTACCGCCAGGGCGGTAGGGGTTTTGTATGGCTTTCGTCATCCCTCGGCTACTCTCGGGATAACGAAAGTCTACCTTGTGCTAGCACAATAAATTAAATCCCTATAGCCTTACGCAGCAGGGCATCCCGCCAGGCTTCAGGTAAATAATTAATCAACACCCGAAAGCGCGCCGAGTTATTTAATAAATACCTCGCCCTGGGCGTTTCTGAAAACAGGGCATGGTCAACTGCAGCCAGATATGTATCCATCGATATACCCGGTGAATGTTCTGCATGGTGTCTTATAAACGATTCAATTTTTTCATAGGCCTCAAGATGAAAATGTTTGTTAACTTCATCAGCTCTTTTTAATCCTTTCTCCCAAATCGGAGTGACTATTTTCCCGGGCTCTATAATACTGACATGAATATTTAACGGAGCCAGTTCCACACGTAGTGAATCACTCAAACCTTCCAAGGCAAACTTACTCGCGGAATAAACTGATAATCCTGGTGGAGCCAAGCGACCGGAAATCGAACCAATATTCAATATTCTACCTTGCGTTTTTCTTAGCAAGGGCAGAAACACTTTTGTTGTAAAAATGGCTCCGGAAACATTGGTTCTAATTATGCCCGCTATATCATGATCATTCATTGCTTCTAATGGACCACTATAGGCAATTCCTGCATTGTTGATCAGAAGATCAAGGCCTCCTTTTTTAGATATATATTCGAAGGCTGAATAAATAGTATCAAGATCGTTTACATCCATAAATATAGGATCAAGACCTTGTTCTTTTAACGATTCGGCATCTGCCTGTGTTCTTACACCGGCAAATACATGGTGTCCTTTTGAGTGGCAATATAGCGCCTTCTCATATCCCATTCCGGTTGAAGAGCCGGTAATTAATATTCTCTTTGGCATTAATTATCTCCATAAACATATCAGATATGTTAGAGCGCATATTGATATTTCTTCAGTTCTGCTACATGTTCTGCTCAATGTTAACCATGTATAAATGAAGGATACCTGCTATAAAAATAATCATCCTTGATATCCAGCAATTATAAAAAAAGCGACCATAATAAGCCGCTTTTAAAGGAGTCCGAAAAATAGCGTTACTGCTTATACATCAAGGTTTGCAACTTTTAGCGCATTTTCTTCAATAAATGCTCTTCGGGGTTCAACCTGATCACCCATCAGACAAGTAAATATCTGGTCAGCGGCAATAGCATCTTCAATCGTTACTTGTAGCATTCTGCGAGCTTCAGGGTCCATTGTTGTTTCCCATAATTGCTCGGGGTTCATTTCACCCAGACCTTTATAGCGCTGAATACCATAACCTCGTTTGGCTTCTGTCATTAACCAATCGAGACCATCTTTAAAACTACGGGTTTCAAAAGTTTTCTCTCCGCGCTTAAAGTAACCACCTTCTTCTATAAGATTGGTAATTTCTTCTCCCAATGCTACAAACGACGCATATTCTTTTGAAGAAAAGTAGTCGAAATTGAAGATATGAGGTTTCGGCATACTATGCGACACAACAATTATGTTAGGACAATAGATTTGTCGCTCTTCATTGAAGAACACATCGCAATCATAACGGTGACTACCATCAACGCAATTGGCTTCCAGATAGCTTTGGGTTTGTTCTGCCCATGCCTGTACCTTGTTCTGATCTTTCATATCATCAATAGAAAGGGCTGGTTGGTATATCATAGCTTCCATCAAGTCAGAGGGGTACAGACGTGAAAGGCGGGTTATATTAGCCATAACTGATCGATATTGATCAACCAGCTTTTGCAAACCCTCGCCACTAATGCCTGGCGCATCAGCATTCACATAAACACCTGCATCTTCTAACGCTGATTGAGTAAGGTATTGATCAAGTGCTTCATCATCTTTTAGATACTGCTGTTGCTTACCCTTGGCTATTTTATACAAAGGCGGTTGGGCAATATAGATATGTCCTGCTTCTATTAATGAAGGCATCTGCCGGAA
>CBDUPD010000352.1:0-3569 GCA_965368985.1 uncultured Spongiibacteraceae bacterium
AGGTGAGAGAGCCATCTTCAAAGCTGATGGCAATAGCATTGGGAGTTTTCTCAACCTGTTGTTCAATAAGCTGGTGTAAGTAGTGATACTCAGGTATGGCTGTAGCGGTCTTGTTGCTTTGGGCTATGCAATTAATTGTTTGATTGCTCGATGTAGACTCGTTGATGCCAAGTAGTATTTGTTGATCTGTTTCGCTCAATAGAGAAAAACGTGAAAGTATTTTTTGTGGCTGTTCGAGCAGGGTTTGTAATACGGATATAAAATATTGTGAAAAGCATTGAATAAATGGCTCGTCAAATAATCCGCTGTTGTAGTCAATCCATAAAGACAGGCTGTTTCTGTCACTGATATTCAATGTTAGTGGAAACTTGGTATGGGTGACAGGTAACTTCAGTGCTTCAAAATTGATATTGGCAATAGATGTCTGCTCAAACAAATTGTCAGTTTCATAACTTATTGCGGCTTCAAAAAAACGGGAAATATCTTGTTGTTGCGTTATACCCAGAGCTTCGGTTATTGCCTCAAAAGGTGCTTCGCTATTGGCATTGGCTTGTTGTATCGCTTGATGACACTGTTGAACCGTTTGCTCAAAACTCATATCTCTGGAGAAATCTGCTTTGAATGGCAGTGTGTTAACAAAAAAACCGATAGTGTTTTGAATTTCAGGTCGTAGCCTGTTAGCTATCGGGCTGGCAATGCTGAAAATTGAACGGTTACTTATTTTGTGCAAAGTGATTTGATAACTGGCCAGCAATACCGAAAATGGGCTAACGCCAAGATACTGGGCATAGAATTTCAGTTGTTGCGAAAGTGATTCAGTGATATTAATGGGTTCACTTCTTGCAGGCGCTGATAATGTATGAAAAGAAATGCTCTGTTTAGAGAGTGATAATGGTTCACACTCTTGCAGGCTGTCTTTCCAGTGCTTGAGCTGGTTTTTTAAAGCGCCTGTTTTAAGCTGTTCAACTTGCCAGTTTGCGTAATCCTGATAATCAATCGCCTGACTGCTGTTTGTGGATAATGTATTTTCTAATGCTATTTGGGTCGGTGAGGTATAAAGATCAATAAGTTCTGAAAACAGCAAGCGGTTTGACCAGCCATCGGTTACCAGGTGGTGAATATTAAATAACAACAGGTATTCATTCGGTGCCTGTAAATGCATCAGGCAACAACGTATCAAGGGTCCGTGTTGCAGGTCGAAACCCTTTGTGAGCCATGCGTTGGCCACGTTGACAAGTTTTTTATGGTCTGATGATGCGATATCGCACTCATCATGTTCGATAACCAGAGACTTTGCGCCAATTTGATGGGTGACTTTTCCGAGGGTTTCCCTGAATGCACAATTAAGTATTTGATGATTTGAAATCAGTTGCCGGGTAGCTTCCTCAAAGCGCTTTTTGTCAATATTACCCCGGATGATTATCGCCGAAGGCATATGATAAGCAGAATACTGAGCGTTAGCCTGACAGTTCAGCCATAGTCGGTGTTGCTGAAAGCTTAACAGTGAGGGTTGTTGTAGATCTCTTTTTGATATAGGGGTTACAGGTGTTTGTTGTTGCAGCCAGTGCAATAAGTCTGGTTTGTGGCGTTTTATCTGTTCGAGAACCGGTTCAGTTAAAATGCCTTTGGCTGCACGAATTTTCAGGTCACCGTTTTCGTCAAGGCCAACCCGAATCTGCAGTTCTTCCAAATGTTCAAGCAGTTTCTGGAGTGACATATCAATTCAACCTATTTGTTTTTTAATGATTGGGTTGGTTGATCGAGTAAAAATTTCAGCTGGTTGACCAGTGCGGTATTGGTATCCTCTTTAAGCATGGAATGATGGTCGCCATCAACGTCGATAACTTCCAGGGTGTTGGTTATTTTGTGCCATCCCAGATTTTTTGCCTTGTCACGCATGACAATCTTAACGGCTTTGCCTTTGAATCCGGGAATCGATGTTTCAGGTCTGAACAGGGTTATAGGCACATTCAGGGTTTCAGGTTTGAAGCCGATCATCATGCGCTGGAAACCACGCATAATTTCAATCGCACTGCGAATAAAGTCTTCACTAACAACACCGTTGAACCTGTCGGCAACGGTTTTGATCATTACATCAGGCTTCATCAGGCGCATGGTTTTTAACGGAACATCAACGACGCCGAAGTTATGCTCGGCAAAGGTTTTCAATATCAATGCATCATCCACAGCGCCGCTGGCATATTTGTTGGGCATATAGGTATCAAGTAAACCAAGGAAGTTAACATCATCACCATCAGCCTTGAGCTTTCTGGCAATCTCGACGGCAATCAGGCCACCAAAACTGTGACCCAATAGTTGATAGGGGCCTTTCTCTTGTTGCCGTCTGATAGCATCAACATAGAAGTTAATCATTTCATCCAGGTCAGTGAATGCAGTTTGTCCCTCTTCAAATCCGTAAGCCTGAATGCCGAAGAAGGGTTGGTCTTTACCCAAAGCTCTTGCCAATGGTTCATAACTGAGTACCAGGGCGCCCATGGCATGAACTGCAAAGATGGGAGTTTTATTGCCTTGTGGTTGTATTGGCACAATCGGTGACCAGTCATGAATCCGGTTATCAATGACATGTGCCAACTGGGCAATGGTCTGTGCGCCAAACAGGGAAGCTACCGGTATCTTGATGTCGTAGTGCAATTCAATGCGGGCGACCAGTCTTACTGCTGCCAGTGAGTCACCACCGGATTCAAAGAAGTTATCAAATACCCCGGCTTTGCCGATGCCAAGAACTTCTTGCCAGAGGGTAGCAAGGTCTTTTTCCATATCAGTGCGTGGGGCAACAAATTGTGCTGCCTGTTCCGGGCGCTCAAGAGACAGCAGGGCAGTTCTATCAATTTTGCCATTGGGTGTAAGTGGCCACTCACTGACACAGATCAACTGTTTGGGTACCATATAATCGGGTAGCTTGACCATGAGTGATTCGCGCCAGCCATCGATGCCGCTGCTTACATGTTGTTTGTCTGTTAGTGCAAAGGCGAGTAGCTGCTCATTTTCGGCCTCTTTGTCAACTAACACTGTTACATCCTGTATGGCGCTAATGGCACGCAGTGCCTGTTCAATCTCACCCAGTTCAATACGCAAGCCGCGCAACTTAACCTGAAAATCTTTTCGACCAATATAATAGAGCTGGGCATTACCGCTCTTGTCTCTTTCCAGGCGAGCCAGATCACCGGTACGATACAGAATTTTATCGTTATCCGCTGTTGAGAACGGGTTAACCATAAAGGATTTTGCTGTCATTTCAGGTTTTTGCCAATAGCCTGCGCCTACACTGGTGCCTGCTATACAGAGCTCACCAGGCAGGCCTTCGGGGACCTGCTGGTTTTGATCGTTAAGTATGTAGAGGGAAACACCGGCACTGGCTTTGCCTAGCGGAAACTCAATATTTTTCTGTTCAGAGATGGCATGCAGGGCTTTGGCTTTTTCGGCAGACAGTGTTAACGAGGTACTGATGTCGGTACACTCGGTTGGACCATACATATTGGCTATGCGGCAATTAAAATGCTCGCTGTCTATCCACTTGCCCAGACGACTGATATGAATCGGTTCACCAC
>CBDUPD010000353.1:0-3556 GCA_965368985.1 uncultured Spongiibacteraceae bacterium
TCGGCGAGAACTTTCTCGAGAAATTTTCTGTAGAGATCTGTCAATGGACCTCAATCTATTTGCCAAAATGAGCGTTATCACGCTTTTTTATTTCTACCAATACGCGAAGCATTGCAAATTATGCAAGCTCAGAAAACAGCGGAGCAGCAACCCGAACAGCTAGATCAACAACCTTCAGAGCCAGCAGAAATTACCCAGCTAGAGGAAGTTGTTGCGACAGAGAGCGATGAAGCCAACGAGCAAGAAAGAATTCGTGCGGCCAAGCGTAAGGCATTGGCTAGTCAGACCAGACTACCGGAACCAACAGCCGATGAGGAGCAGGCTTCTGAAGTGATTGAAGCCCCCGCTAGTGTTGAGCCTCAGGCACAAGTAGCCAAAAAAACATTTGATCTTGAGCTTGAAAAAGCAAAACTGATTGATGAAGCCAGAAATATGAGACCGGCTGCTGCTGCTCTAAACCATGCAAAAGCACGCGCCCTTGAGCCGATGACTGAGCCACCCTTATTTGGGGATCAAGTTGATTTGGCAACATCATTACCACCTCGTAGTAAGCCAAAGAGCTTAGGGATAATGCGGCATTTGGGTAACAATCAATATATGCTCCAGATTCCGGTTCAAAAGGGTAAACAGGAGTTTGTTGTCGGTGATTATCGCTTTTTTAAAATGGTGCCAAAACAATTTCACCAATCACTTTGCATGATTTTGCTTGATTTCAGAAATAAAGAAAATCCTGGTTTTCAGCTACTGTTTATTGATTAAAGCAGTTGAGTAAAAAACTTGTTCTATGAATGACGTTGAACAAACTCCAGAACAGTTTGTTCAAATTCTTCAGGGTTATCAACCATCATGGCATGCCCGGCCCGTTTGATAACTTTATATTCAGCATTTGGCATAATTTCGTAGGCCATCTTCTCAGCAACTTCTCTGGCCAGAATGGCCGATGCTTGCCCCTTCAGAATCAGGCTGTGAGATCTGATTTGAGATAGGGCTAGCCAGAGCTCATCATTTAACGGGTAACGCAACTCTTTGCTGTCTTCCTGCCTTGAATCGGCTTTCCATAATGCAGCGGTAAAAGCGGGGTCCGTTTTGGCAATCAAATGACCCTCAGCATTCTTCTTGAGGCCGTGTTCAGCCATTGCGCGAATGCGATCAGACTCAGCAAAAAGGTAAATGCCTGATAAATACTTATAAAAAGCATCAGTGCTGACAAACTTTGTAGGCGTATTGTGAGCGTCCTCTCTTACTTTTTTAACGCCAACAGCTCGAACTTCTGGCCCGGTATCAATTATGGTAAAGCTATTTACTGCTAATTGTTTGCGTGCCAGCATCAGCATGGCTACTCTGGCACCTAAAGAGTGCCCAATAATATGCCAATTGGTGAAAGTTAGTGAGTCGATTAATTGATAAACATCTTCAAGAAGTTGCGGGTGTGTATATTTAGCCTCATTATCCCAGTCAGAGTCCCCATGCCCGCGAAGATCGATAGCGATGACATTGTGCATTGCTTGCAGCTTGCGGGATAAACCATCCCAGATATGTGCATCATTGGTAAAGCCGTGTAGTAGTATGCAGCAACTATTGGATTTATTATTGGGCCATAATAAATAGTGAAGGTTGATGCCATCCTTTGCTTGATAATAAAGGCTGCTAGCTGATTGTTCAGTTGGTTGACTTTGCATGGGTACAGGGTATTGTTTGTAAAAATGACTATTGTACTAAAAAACTATGAAACAAGATAAACGAAACATTCGTTTGCATGAAAGCTGGTTAAATGAGTTAAGCAGCGAATTTGATCAGAATTATATGATTGATTTACGAAGTTTCTTGCAAGCTGAAACAGAACAAAAAAAAATTATCTATCCTGCTAATGATCGTGTTTTTGCAGCACTTGACCATACGTCGTTTGAGCAGGTTAAAGTGGTGATTCTTGGGCAAGATCCATACCATGGTCCTGATCAGGCTCACGGTCTCTCGTTTTCTGTCCCTGAAGGCATTAAACCGCCTCCTTCTTTGGTGAATATATATAAAGAATTACATAACGATATAGGTATGACTATTCCTGATCATGGTTGTCTCGAAAAGTGGGCAGATCAAGGTGTGTTATTGCTTAATAGCGTGCTTACTGTTCAGCAGGCGCAGGCCGCATCCCATCAGGGAAAAGGGTGGGAGCAGTTTACTGATAAGATTATTGCTTGTTTGAATGAAAAACGTGAAAACCTGGTTTTTATGCTTTGGGGTGCTTATGCACAAAAGAAAGGGCAGTTTATTGACCGGGAAAAACATCTGGTTCTGAGCGCACCGCACCCGTCCCCTTTATCCGCACACAGGGGGTTTTTGGGGTGTAAGCATTTTTCTCAAGCGAATAACTATTTGGATAGTAATGGTATTCAGTCTATTGATTGGGCTTTGTGATGAGCAGAAAGTGTTACAAATTGTATTTTACGGTAAACTAAAAAATGTATTGATGGTATTAATCTGCCATACTAAAAAACGCTTATAATTGTTTAATACACCCCGAAAATAAAGGGATAAAGCTAAATGCAAAATACAGCTGCACAAGATATTGAGATGGAAACTGTTGCTGATACAGCTATAAAAACAGAAGGTCAGAGTGACCTTGATCCTAAAAAAATAGTACTTGTTACGCCACCATATGAGCGTATTGCCAAAGGCTACGAATTTGTTAAACACATTACCAATAGATCGCCTTCTTTGGGCTTATTGCATTTGGCAGCGGCAGTAAGAGAAGAAGGTTATGAGGCTTCCATCATTGAAAGTGATGTTTTTGATCTTTCTCCAGATGATATTGTAGAAAATATTCTTCAAAAGAAGCCTGCTTATATCGGTATAACACTGTTTACTGTAGGTGTATGGGTGGGTTATGAAATTGCCCAAAAATTAAAACAGCGCAGACCGGATATCAAAATCATTATCGGTGGGCCTCATGTATCTTCGATGGGTGAAGAAACCATGGAGCGTTTTCCTGAGTTTGATGTTGCAGTTGAAGGTGAGGGTGAAGAAGTTCTTATCCAGTTATTGCAAGCATTTCAGGAAGGAACAGACTTATCAAAAGTTCCATCTATTCTTTACAGGGATACGAATTCGATTAATGTAAAAATTATAAAAACACCTAAGCTGGCTATCAATAAAGTCCTTGATCGCTTGCCATTTCCGGCATGGGATCTGTTACCTGATTTCCCTTATGCTTATAGGCCGGCAGTGTATGACTTTCCCAGGCAGCCGGTAGCTTCTATTGCAGCTTCGCGTGGCTGCCCATTCCACTGCAAATTTTGTGACACCTCTACCTTTGGTGCAAGTGTTAGGGCTTATTCGCCTGAACGTGTATTTGAAATGATGCAGCATCTGCAAAAAGAGTATGGCATAAAACATATTATGTTTGTTGATGATCTTTTTACTGCCAGTAAAAAACGGACAACAGAGCTATGTAACCTGATTATAGACAGTGGCATGGACATGACCTGGAGCTGTGCATCCAGAGTTGATGTTATTAATCCTGAAACCTTGAAGTTGATGAAAAAGGCAGGTTGTTGGGAGA
>CBDUPD010000354.1:0-3547 GCA_965368985.1 uncultured Spongiibacteraceae bacterium
TATATTCTGACTACCATGATTGTACTTTTAATTATTATGGTCAGCCAGATTCCACAACCCTGGCGAGGGATCATCGATGCCGGTGTAGTCGTGGGCCTGGCATGGGGCCTGATAGCAATGTTGATATTTACCGCGAAAGCATTATTAGCTGAAGAGTTCCAGCATTCACCGGAACTGCCTGAATCGTAGATATAGGTTTGAATTAATGATGCTGTTTATGGTCTTCAGACATTTTATGCCCTTTATGATCTCCCATATCTTTTGAGCCGTCTTTTTTAACCATCATTGTCACCAATACTGACTCACCGTTATCAAGCTTGAATGTAACCGGTATCTCCTTACCTGCTTCAAGTTTTCCGGTAAGGTTCACCAACATTAAATGCTTGCCTCCAGTAGCAAACTCTACTGTACCACCAGCCGGGATACTTAACTCTTCCAGGTGAACCATTCTTACCATACTCATCTCTATCACTGAATCATGCATCATTGCCATTTCAGCTGCAGGTGTGACCACATCAACTATTTTCACATCCTTTTTGCCTGCATTATGCAATACAAAATAAGCAGCGCTGTTTTTCGATACCGGTGGTGTCAGGCGTATCCAGCCATGGTGCACCATCAAACTGTCTTGTGACACTGATTCTTGTGACGCTGCCTCTTGCGACATTTTCTGCATTTTCTTGCCATCATTCTTTGTGTGCGAATCGTGCTTGTGCTGTCTATGCATATCTTCTGCATAGACAGCACTAACGGAAAAACATATTAGCAAGAATAATACACACTGTTGAGTCGCTGATTTCAATAATTTCATGACGATACCTTTCTAATTCTCTGAATACTTATGTTTTACTTGCTGCCATGATCAATCTTCGAGTAACAGATCAGTATTACCGTGTAACTGTTCATAACGGGAACAGCCCAATAAGAACATGGCTGCAATAAATTCTTTTTTTACTTTTTCAATTTGCTCAATTACTTTTTCTGCAGAATCCAGAGCCGGCTCAAGAAATGGCAGGGCCATGCCACACAATTCAGCACCGAGAATTGTAGCCTTGGCAATATCAACGCCATTACGAATACCCCCCGAAGCAATCAGAGTAAGCTCACTGTCTTCTGCCCTTAATATTTTCAGGGCTGCTGGTGTTGGTATTCCCCAATCCTGAAATGTTTTTCCCAAGCCTTCTTCTGTATCTTCATGGCTTCTGACATGCTCTACCAAACTCCAGGATGTGCCACCTGAACCTGCGATATCAATCACATTTAAGCCGTATTGACGCGCAAGTCTGGCATCAGCAGGAGAAAAACCGGAGCCAACTTCTTTTAATATAACGGGAACAGTTAGCTGATCTCTAACAGCAGAGATTTTTTCAATAAGGTTTGAGAAATCTGTATTACCACCTGTCTGAATAATCTCTTGCAAAGGGTTCAGGTGCAAAACCAGGGCATCAGCACAGAGTTGATCGACTGCCTGCTGACACTCTTTAATAGTAAAACCATAGTTGAGCTGCACAGCACCGAGATTGGCAAAAAGTAGGGCCTGGGGCGCAAACTCTCTTAATTGAAAACTTTTTTTGGCTGCGTCACAGTCAAAGGAAACACGTTGCGAACCAACCGTCATGGCCACATTACAATGTTCAGCAGCGAGCGCCAGATTCTTGTTAATTTCAAAAAGCTTCTTGTCGCACCCGCCAGTCATGGCAGAAATTAATAGCGGGAAAGACAGTTTATGATTCAAAAAGTTGGTTGATGAATCAACAGCCTGATAATCAATTTCAGGTAGCGCTCTATGTATCAACTTTACCTGATCAAAATACTGACCATGACGATCAACGGCACTATTAGATAAAGCAACATCAATATGCTCAAGCTTTCTGTTATTGTTAATTTTAGCGTTGGTGCTGCTATCTTTTTTCATTGCCAGTTACCCAAGCTCTCAAACCTTCAGGCTCGTTCCTTTTTCATTAGCGCCTTGATCATAACGATAGCAAATAAAATACCACCAATAACCGAAATACCCCCACCAGCACCCATCAGGGCCATACCTGCTATTTCAGGAAGATTCTCCAAACCCTGAGCGGCACCTGCAGTTTTTCTCTGCACACCGTAACCACCAGACCATGCCAATCCGATTATATGCAACAGTTGCCCGCCACCGTAAAAATAAGGCTGTGAGATTGCCATTTTTGACGTTGGCTGGGTATATCCCAACTGTGGTAATAGATGGTAAGCCAAACCCATAAAAGCGAGAGTAACACCAACAATAGAGCCATGGTAATGGGCGGGAATAACAACATTTACACCTTCAATAAGAAAACCAATCACGCCGCCTGCAGCAAAAAGAATAATTGAACTTAACAATGCAGCCTTAACCGGCTTTTTAGCTTGAGGGCAGCGACCCGATTTCAGTATTGATATTACCACGATCAAACCCAGCGGAGCTGAAGCCAGGCCACCCCACTTCATCAAATCAGTAAACGCCAGACGAAACTCTGGTGAAGCCACAGCATATTGCATATAGATAACTGGTGTAACAATAACAGGCAGAACAGTTAACACCATAAGAACTGAAGTCATTTTAGCCGACAAGTTAATCGTGACAGATGTCGCATGTGCTATCCATACCCAGGCAACTAACAATAAAACAGTATGGGTAAATTGTAGAACATGACCACCGCCCCAGAATAACACTTCATAATAAGCCCTACCTTCAAGCGTGGCAGGTGCAGCCAGATAACTGACAACAAGCGCAACAAGAGAAAACAAAGCTACCCAGGCACTGACATAAATACCTACAGTCAAAGCTTCTGAGCCTTTGGTAGCAACCATTTTAGGAACACCGGACATTAATATTCTCATAATCTGCAGCAACATACCCACAGCAAATATTGCCAAGCCAGCAATATAAAACGGGTGATCAAGTACTGGGATATAGTTATTGATAAGAGGGCTACCTATACCCATAAATGGAGCAACAACAATCATTGCAGTTCCCAGCACTGCCAGTGCAATAGCAGACTTATCAAGCAGATTGGTTTCACCTCTTGAAACCAGACTCCAAAGAACCGCTGCAAAAGAGACAAACCAGGTTAAAACAGAGAGATCAACATGTACTACTAATGCCACATGAAAGAAATCAACAAACGGAATGATCTCCTGAATTGCCGGAGTTCTGGATAGCACTAAAAGAATCGAAAAGAAACCTGCCAATAACAGCGAAGCAACACCCAATTTTAACCAGGCGGCAGTAATCCAGTTTCGATTATCGTTCAGGGTGATTTCAAATTTCGTTGCTTTCATAATATCTTCTTTAATTATTTACCGGCTTCTTAAATATCGATTAGTTATCAATTTTCTACATATCTGCTTCGACCAAACTAACAATATCACTTATTATTTTCTTATTGGTATCAAAATTTGCATACAGCGCTCGTAGTCGACCATGTTTGTCCAATAAAAATATCCGGTCGTTATGTATTACCTGATAATTACCATCCGGCGTCACTGCCTGCTTCTCTCTATACGCGGCATATTGCTTACTTACCCCACT
>CBDUPD010000355.1:0-3525 GCA_965368985.1 uncultured Spongiibacteraceae bacterium
GCCAATGATTTTTTTGAATTGAGTGGCTCCCAGAGCGCAAAAAACTGAATATGTTCTACCAGACTTTCCAGCGGCTTGTCTTCACCCGTCCACCGGTGCAGATGATCTTGCAACAGAAGGTTATCGGGAGATTTCGCATCAAAAAAGACATGGTTATTCGCATGAACACATATAGAAACTGTCATGAGCGCCAACACGCTTATAGCTCTATAAAACCAGGACACTTTTTCTCCTTTAAGCCAATATTTTTATTATTTTTAAAAGAGCCCACCCTCTGCTTGCATTAGAAAAAACAAGTCGAAAATACAAATCAGGTATATGCTCATCTAACTCATAGGCGCCTTATTACTCATTAAGGCGAACCAATAAGTATATTATAAGCTACCAACTTTGCACTAATAACCTTTTGTTCTGTGGCCATCTGATTAGTATAACTGGTAATTACGTTTTACCTAAAACTGGAACCCCTATAAATTTACATACATATAAGAATGCATGCAGCTATAAATTTTCTTCTGCAAATTCTGCCAATCGACTGCGCTCAATACCGTTTATATGCATTAACCCGGAGTGTTCAAAGCCTTTCATTTTTTCAACACAATAGGTCAAACCCGATGTTAGAGGATTGATATAGTTATTATCAATTTGCGCCAGATTACCCAGAATGACAATCTTTGAATTCTGACCTACCCGGGTAATAATGGATTTTAGTTGAAACTGTGTCAGACTTTGGGCTTCATCAACAATAATAAACGTATTATTAAATGACCGGCCACGCATAAAGTTCAGTGATTTGAACTGGATATTGGCCTTTTCTTTTACATAATCAATACTGCTAAATGGCGATTCATCTTTGCCATGCAATACCTCAAGATTATCTTCGAATGCTGCCAACCATGGCGCCATCTTCTCTTCTTCGGTGCCTGGTAAAAAACCGATATCTTCAGCGATTGGCGGGGTAGATCGGGCAACGATTAATTTATCAAAATGTTGATGCTCAATAATACTGTGCAATGCTGCCGCCAGTGCCAATAGCGTTTTTCCGGAGCCGGCAGGACCAGTAAGAATGTTCATATCAATATCAGGCTCATTCAACAAAAAAAGTGCCATGGCCTGTTCCATATTACGCGGCTTCAGGCCCCAGTAATTCTGACGCATCAGCTGATCACCACTCAGGTCTCGTACATTGGCAACCTTCCCGTTAATAGACTCAACATAACCAACAAAATCTTCATCATCGGTAAGAAACATATTGGGATAGATATCCTCAAGCATATCAACATCGATATGATGCATTGTTTTAATACCATCCCTGACGGTTTCTACACTATCAACCTTGTCCCAGAAAGAGCCCTCATAACGACAATGACCTTTGGATAAAAGATCAATATCATCTAACACCTTATCACGGCGGTAATCTTCAACATTCTCAAGACCGCACCCCTTGGCCTTGATGCGCATATTGATATCTTTGGTTACCAGACAGACAAAACCACGGGGGTTATCAGCCTGCAATGTCAGGGCAACATTGATAATACGATTATCATTGTTTTGCTGTGGCGAAGCGTCAAGAAACTTGGCCGACACAGCATCAGAGACAAACTGGTCGGCAAAAATAGCCAGAGTACCATTACGATCGGCAAATATTTTTACGCCTTCCTGAATCTCTTTCGGTGTTGCATCTGCCAGCAGGTTATCAATACTTGAGATGGCAATTCGTGCCTCACGACTGACGTCTTTCTGTTTTCTATCTTTTATGGCATCAAGCTCTTCAAGCACTGTCATCGGGATGACAATTTTATGATCATGAAATGCCTGTATCGCCGTCGGGTCGTGCAGTAAAACATTAGTATCCAGCACATAGATCTTTTGCATACAAAAAATTCCTTGTATTTATTATTGATAGGAAAACTTTGGTTTGTTTTAAGTCAAGAGGTTGAGTGAAACTTAAGGGTGTAAGGCAAACTTGCCACAAGAATGTGACAAAAAAATGAACTCGCTGTGGTGGTGAAAAGGGACTACTTAAAATAACGCCTTTACCTTTTCCAGATTGCTTTACTTTAGCATAGGCGAATTAACTGTGAAGGCAAAGCCTGTGAGTTATATTTTTAAATTCTGACGAATATCTCTAATTTTTTCCAGTTGCTCATCGCGACTCAGTGTGCTTGGTAACGATTCAGGCAATGCCTGTACCACTGGCAATTCGAGTGACTCCCCTTTACGTACTCGCTCACAGAGAATTCGGTAGTTACGCTCAAAAACCGGAAAAGCTATTTTTTCAATATTGTTTGCCAGAAAGAACCAGTCTGACGCATGGCCTGCATGGTAAACCGCAGGGTGAGTCCATGAATAATCCGTTTTCGGGCTGGGCGCCTTGCAGGCCTCGATATAAGCACTGCGTGCATCAGGCAAGCCATAGAGAGCAAACTCATCTTCACAAAATTTTAACAAGCCTCTGATGGTTGGCAGATATTCTGATTCTTTAATCGCCCTGTGAGCAGCATGCATAATTTGGGCCGGCTCATATTGCTCAAGATTGCTGAACCATAACTGTTTGGCATACTTCAATTTTTCAAGCGTGGGGAATGCCTTGTGATACTGGTTATGGTAAACCAGCTCAAATTCGGCAAATACCTGATTGATAACATCAATCATCGCGGCACTATCGACAGTCTTGTTCGGCTTGTTAGAGGCCGTCTGCCCAGCTTCTGTCGGTGTGTTTGACGACGAAGCTGTCAGCTGCGCCTGATCCAGAAGTGTTTTGCTGTCCTTCATGGTTTAACCTTTGTAATTGGTGCTGGTTGGCCCAGCAATATTTTACGTGTTGCAGAAATTTTGTATTCCATGAACTATACATCTGATTGGAATCTTTCCAATATAAAATAAATTCCTGCAAACAATTTTGAGCAAATTGCGCATCAATATTCGCCATTGCCAGTATTTCAAACACTTCTGACGCTGGCTGCCAATTTGCCGGTATCCGTTGTGGCTCGGTATCATGCTTTAAAGCCGAGGTATAACGTGCCCACTGACGTTTAATATGCTGGATAAACTTGGAGTTCCAGGTAGTTGTTACGTTTCCTCGCTCACGCCAATAAAGCACAAACTCGGGAACCGCATCTTCAATAAAATTACTATCAATACCCGTGCGTTGCAGTATCTCCATTGCATCTTCACTTGGGCGCCAACTTTGCTCAATACTGCCGGGTTCATTAGTCGCTTGCAAGAAGTTAACATCCGCGCGGCTTCTTTGCCATTGGCGCGTCACATGCTCAAGAAATTTGGCGCTCCATGAATGTGAGATTTCATTACGATCAGTCCAGTAGGTAACAAAGCTCGCCACCTGCTGTCGGGCAAACTGCGCACTAATACCCAACTGCGCCAACTGTGCCAAAACTGTTGCATTTGGCTGCCATGTGGGCGAAATACGATTAGCACCTCGCTGCGGATGACTTGAAACTGGAGCAACAGTTGGCCTGGGGGTTTCAGATATAACTTGTGCATCAAATTGATAATTCAGCACAT
>CBDUPD010000356.1:0-3520 GCA_965368985.1 uncultured Spongiibacteraceae bacterium
TAAAATCTCCATGATGCGCCTACCATTTTAATGGTCTGGATAATTCCTGAATAATAAAGGCGGCTTTTAAAGCCGCATTTTTCTTGTTTGCTATTTCTATTTTCACATAATACCTAACGACACTATAAAGCCTATACTAACACTCTAATCCTTATCTACAGCACGAACCCCATCAGCCTCAATAGTAATCATTCGCTTCTTGTATAACTTTCCAATAGCTTGTTTAAACATTTTCTTACTCACACCAAAAGTATTATAAATATCCTCTGGCTTACTTTTATCATTCAAAGCCAGAAATCCGCCTTGAGCTTCAATTTCATCAAGAACTTTTCCTGCTATACCATCCATTCTTTCTTTACTATAACCGGGCTTTTGCAAGCTTACATCCAGCCTGTCGTCATCACGAATCTTTTTAATATAGCCGGTATACTTTTGTCCTTTTCTAATATTTTGAAACAGCTCGTTTTTATATAAAACACCCCAGTGGGTATTATCCACAACAGCCTTTACACCCAGGTCTGTTTTATCAGCAATAATTAATGTAACCTCTTGCCCTACAGTAAACTTACCTTCATTCTCATCTTCCATAAACTCATTCACACGAGCCGACGCCGCAATACGATTGCTATCATCAAGAAAAACTACAACTAAATAATGATGACCAACTTCCATTTTATAAGGCTGCTCACTATAAGGAGCTAATAAATCTTTCGGTAAACCCCAGTCAAGAAATGCACCAATCTTGTTTACCGCTACCGCTTTTAACCAGGCCACATCACCTACCTGAGCAGTTGGCATTTTTATACTGGCCAGAAGCTGCTCATCAAGAGCAACGTAAACGAATACTTCCAACTCATCTCCAGGCTTACATCCCGAAGGAAGGCTTTTTTTAGGCAATAGAACCTCACCTGATTCGCCACCATCAAGAAAAGCTCCTAATGTATGCATTCTCTTCACACAAAGCTTATTTTTCTCTCCAACATTAACCATTATAAATTGTCCAAACCAGATTCAATATTCAACAGTATTATATAACTAAGCAGGCTGTATGCCTGCTTTTAATCGGCCTAAATTCCAAACACCTGCAATAACCAGTACAAAACCACATGCCTGTAACCCTGATATCGACTCACCCAAAAATACAAATGCCAAAATCAATGTCATCACAGGCCCTATACCACCAACCACACTACCCGATGCAGCACCTACTCGAATAATACCTGACGACAAAATAAACGAAGGCAATACCGTACAGAATATTGCAACCACCACCGCATAAAAATAGACAGGCATAGGTAAACCAAACACACTGGCAACTTCATATTGAATAATGTAATGACAAATAATGGCAATACTTGCGAACAACATGGCAAGAGAAGTGAATAGCCTACTTGTCATTTGGCGCATCATAATCTCACTACCCACGAAATAAACAGCGAAGGCACAGGCACTACCAAATACCAACATGGCTCCTTTTAGCTGATTTGAGCTAACCGAATTTTTTGTTCCTAAATCCTGAAAAAATACGACTAGCAAACCGCAATAGACAAGCAACAAGCTAAACAATAACAACAAGGTCAAACGCTGTCTTAAGAAGATCACTGATAACAACAGAACAATACTGGGGTAAGAATACAAAACGAGACGTTCCAGGCTCGCAGAAAGGTAAACAAGACCTGTCAGATCAAGATACGAAGCCACGTAGTATCCACTAATACCAAACACAGCCGTTAGAAAAAGCAGCCTGCCATCGAGTACCTTTACATGCCCTTGCTTCTTCTGCATGAGAATTACCACCAAGTAAAAAGGTAAGGCTATTACCATACGCACAAACATAAACATGGCCGGTTCAACATCGTAAGTATAAACCAGCTTGATAAATATACCCTTGGCTGAAAACATAAGCGTTGCCAATACAACCAATAGCAAACCATACCGGTGATTAGTCAACGTATTACTCATTTCTGTTTTTTAACCTTTGCATATTATTGACTAAGTATCGTTCAAGCAATTGATCCACAGCGGCAGGATATAGCAATATTCATAATATCCATATATAAAATGTGTTTTTTAATAACTGTTAAAAATTCAATTATGAACTATTGTTAATGTTGTAACATGGCTAAATATTATGCTGTCTTTAAAGGCATATGGCTATTTGTCGTATGTTTTTTATGTAACTGAACTTTTATAAAGGAAAAATTATTCAGTTATGATCTCTGCTTACCTGTCAGATATCATTGTTTTATTAATTGCAGCTGTTCTTACAGTGCCTGTTTTTCAGGCAATGCGCTTGGGTGCTGTACCCGGTTTTTTATTGGCTGGCATACTCGTCGGCCCATCAGTTCTCGGGTTAATAGACAATGTAGAAGCAATCAGCCACTTTTCAGAAATTGGCGTCGTTCTATTGTTGTTTGTAATTGGTATCGAACTCAAACCATCTCGACTCTGGTTAATGCGCAGACTGGTATTTGGGCTGGGTACATTACAAGTGTTAATGACAGGCTTAGCCCTTTCTGTTGTTATGATTTATGGTTTTAATTTCTCCCTTGAAACTGCAATTCTGATTGGCCCCGCTCTGGCATTATCATCGACGGCATTTGTTGTGCAGCTATTAAAAGAACAAAAATCATTTATGACAAACTATGGGCGAACTTCTTTTTCTGTTTTGCTTTTACAAGATCTGGCAGTAGTACCTTTACTGGCCCTTATACCACTACTGGCAAACTCGGAAATTCATATAGGAGCAGAAATAAGTATTGCCCTCATAGAGTCACTATTGATTTTATTTTTTATAATCATTTGTGGGCGTTATTTATTACACCCGATATTACATCGGGTAGCCGTTTCTGGCAGCCCGGAGGTATTCACCTCTTCGGCCGTTTTGATTGTTCTTGGTACAGCCTGGGTAACTGAATATATAGGGCTTTCGATGGCTATGGGGGCATTTCTTGCAGGCCTGTTAATCTCCGACTCAGCCTATAGACATCAAATTATGGCAGAAATACAACCATTCAGTGGCTTATTGTTAGGACTATTTTTTATCTGCATGGGAATGTCAGTAAATCTTCAGCTTTTTATCGACACACCACTTTTCTTTCTTGGCTTAACATTGTTACTCATATCAATAAAATTTATCATATTGTTAGCCATCACCCATCTTTTTGGCCTAAACAACAGGGTCGGCATTGCCGTCGCCCTAATGCTTGCACAAAGCGGCGAGTTTGCACTGGTTGTTTTTGCCATAGCAACTCACTCAGAACTATTAACAGAAGACACCTTCCAACACCTGTTATTAATCGTATTACTGAGTATGTTATTCACCCCTCTACTAGCCTACATCGCCAATAAGTTAGGAAATGACAAACATCAAACTAATGCAATTATTGATGAACCCTCGACAATACCTATAGTTATTGCTGGCTATGGGCGGTTAGGTACGCGTATAGGTGAAATTTTGAAGATTGCCGATCAGCCATTTGTTGCTATCGATATAGATCCTGTCATTGTCAAAGAAGCA
>CBDUPD010000357.1:0-3519 GCA_965368985.1 uncultured Spongiibacteraceae bacterium
ATGTCCCCTGATATCTCCAATTACCGACTCCAGCGCCCTGTCAAAGATCTGATCAGAATCAACTGCTTCAATCTCCTGTGATTCAATCTTCCGTGCCATTTCATCTTCCAGTATATCTGCAATCTTTGCGCCCGCCCGATCAGTGATAATGTATTTCTTCATAGGCTTAATATGTGCTGCAACCTTGCAGCGTATTTGTCCATCCGGTTTATTCCAAAGTAGCGATGAACCCTGCCCCAGTTTTGTTAACCTTAAAAGGGTCTCATTACTAAACTCCTCTTCTTCCTCTTGAGAAGCACTCTCGGAAACTACCTCGCCAGACTCAGCGACCTCTTCTGGTTGAGTCTCCTCACCGTCTGTTGTGTCATGTGAAGAAACCTCAACCACTGCAACTTTTTCTTGAGTTACTTCACTTTTAATACTTTCTTCAGTTTTACTCTCTAACGCTTGCTCTTCCGGCTCTTGTTTTGCTTTTTCAGAAACTTTCTCAAGCTCAAGACTAAATTGAGTATCATCTTCCAGCGGCTTATATGCTGCAACTTTGGCAAGGTCTTCAAAATCACCTTCTATTGCCACCGCTTGCTTTATATGCTCATCTTCAAGAGCAAGAAACAGCTCTTCAATAACAACCGGAGATAAATCAATAGATGTCAATCCAATACGAAGCGCATTCAACAACCTGGGTAACTTCAATAAAAACTCGGAACGTGATGCGTATTTATCGGGTGGTTGAAAGGTATATAACAACTCATCGACAACAGAGAGCGCTCTTTCCCACTCAGTACTATCTAGACCCTTTTGAAGCGCACAAATATACAATACATTATTCCACCCCTCTTCAAGAATTCGCACGCCAGCTTCAGGAAGCGTTAGATGTCCCATTTTTTCTTCCAGCACCTTTTTTACTTCTTCACGAGCAACATCTGCAGCAGAAGCTCCATACTGTCCATCAAGAAACCGCTGAGCCGTCTCCATGTCTTTTTGTCGCTGCAGCTCTCTAAATGCCAAAAACTCAAATAACAACCCTTTATAATCGATAGTTTCCAGGCGCTCGCTCTCAACAAATGCCTGAACTGTTGAAACAATTTTTTTGAACAGAGGATCACTTGAAAGACTATCCTTATCTGGCAACCAGCTTGCGCAAACACGGGTAATTTCATTCAGTAAAACTTTTGCAGGATGCTTGCTCTCTTGCAAAAAAGCCTGATCAGCCAATGCAATTCGGGCAAAAGGCAATTGCAAACAAGCCAACAAGGCTTTCGCTTCAACGGGTAGTGTTTGATCAGAAAGAATGAACTGAAACAACTTGCCGACCAGCTCCAGTTTTTCAAGTTGAATTTTCACCTTGCCCGACAGTTCAGGTGGTATTAACTTGAGCTCTTGTAACTCGGCAAACAAGTCACGCACAGCCTCACTCTCTGTCCTTGAAACAACATACTCAATAGATAGCATCTCATCGAGTTTTTCATAATCATTGGCCTGAAGGTCAGCAAGAGCCAGCTGCAAGGTGTTATCTTCTTCTGACAACTCTTGCTCAGCAACCTCCCCATTCTTATCAATAACTATGGCATTCATTGTTGCCGTTAATTTACCCGGCTGAGTATCAAGATCAGGCAAAACCCCACTAGCAGCCAACACCTCATTTGTAGATCGAACAAAGCGCTCCAGCTTTCCATATACCTGCCCTTCAAACATCCTGACTACGAGCATTTTTGTATGAACATCAACATTTGAGTTACCCAGAGTATTTAAAAAGCACTCTACAAACCTCTCGGGTTTCAAAGGGTTTTTAATATTTTTATCTACAACTGCCAAACGCTCTTTTAAATCAAGCAAAGCAGCGGTAAATGAAGTGTCAGCTCTCCACGCATCAATATCGATACTCATCATATTTCGCAAACTATCAACATGCTCCCTGTCTGTTTCAGCCAAACTGGCAGACTCACCATCAAAACAGGAAAGCAGCCCTTTGCTAAAGTCATTTATAATTTGATGTTTTACTATGCGTAAGCCTTGAGCAGACTCAAAATGCCGATTTTGTTCGGAATTCTCTTCAGCCTCTTGGGCCAACTTTAGAACAGCAGAATCAGCAGAGCCAAATAACTGCTGTAAAGATGATTGAATTTCAGGCAAAAAGGATGCTTCAGAAATTGGTTGCAGGTCTGTAACACTTAAACTCATATAACTATTCCATGCTCAAGCCAGAAAATCAGGCACTTATTATAATACTAGCTATGACTGTACATGTAAGACAGGTCTTAATTCTTATTACGTGATCAATTTCAAGCATACACTCAGATTCACCATTCTGGTAGAATTTATACTCGGGAATCACTGTTCAAACCTCAACTTACAAGAGTTCATTATGCAACTTCCAGAAAATTGGCAGCCAGACATGCAAGAAAGCGTGAAAATTGCCCTGGCTGAAGACATTAAAAGTGGTGATATCACTGCCGAGCTCATCCCCGCCAAGAATACCATGAAGGCAAAGGTTATTACCCGTGAGCAAGCGGTTATCTGTGGCATTGACTGGGTAAATGAGACTTTCAGGCAGCTGGACAAAGAAGTCACTATTAATTGGCACTGCAAGGATGGAGATCAGGTCGAGGCTGATTCGGTTCTTTTCACCCTTGAAGGCAATGCCAGATCACTATTAACCGGAGAACGTACCGCTCTTAACTTCTTGCAACTACTCTCGGGGACCGCCACAAGATGTGCTGAATACGCAAAGATTGTTGCAGGCACTGGCGTAACATTACTTGATACAAGAAAGACAATCCCCGGATTAAGAACCGCTCAAAAATATGCTGTCAGCTGTGGTGGATGCGCCAACCACCGCATAGGCTTGTATGATGCTTTTCTTATCAAGGAAAACCACATCAGCGCCTGCGGATCGATTACAGCCGCAATTACAACAGCAAGAAATAATCACCCTTCCAAACCTGTTGAAGTTGAAGTTGAAAACATTGATGAGTTCCATGAAGCACTGGCAGCCGGTGCCGATATTATTATGCTGGACAACTTTAGTCATTCAGACAAATTAAGCGCCGTAAAGATATGTAATAACAGCGCCAAACTTGAGGCATCCGGAGGAATCACTAAAGACTCTCTGAGGGATATCGCTGAAACCGGGGTGGATTATATATCGATCGGCACTCTCACCAAGGATATAAAAGCAATCGATTTATCAATGCAAACGCTCTGAGGCGCAACTTATATTCCTGAATTATTTCAGAATAAAAACACCATATACAGTAAACGTTATTGAAAAAGAGCAGGGATTATCTTATAACCTCAAAGAAAATAAACACATCCGGATACATAAACGTTAACCATGCAGCCCCTGCTATAAAAGGCCCAAATGGCATAGGAACTTGCGAGTCACGACCATAAACCACAATAAGGAAAAGCCCGCATACTGCACCAATAAGTGATGATAATAATACAACGCCTGGCAATACCTGCCAACCAAACCAGGCCCCGTAGGCTGCCAGCAATTTAAAGTCACCAAAGCCCATT
>CBDUPD010000358.1:0-3494 GCA_965368985.1 uncultured Spongiibacteraceae bacterium
TAGATGGCGGTATTGCCATCGATTCCCGGTATTTTGCCACAGTACGTCGGGCAACATTGATGCCTTGTTCAGATAATAGACCGGCTATTTTATTGTCGCTCAAAGGCTTTTTGGTATTCTCGCTCGAAATAAACTTTTTAATAATTGCCCGAATGGCTGTGGATGAGCATTCGCCACCAGCTTCAGTGCCTACATGGCTGGAGAAAAAATATTTAAGTTCAAAAATTCCTCTGGAGGTGTGCATATATTTTCGTGTGGTTACGCGTGATATGGTTGATTCGTGCATATCGATTGCTTCAGCAATATCATGTAGCACCAGTGGTTTCATTGCTTCTTCGCCATAATCCAGAAAGCCTTGTTGGTGTTCTACTATTTTTGTTGCTACTTTCATTAATGTTTCATTTCTGCTCTGCAGACTCTTGATAAACCACCGGGCTTCCTGAAGGTTATTGCGCAGGTAGATGTTGTCTTCACTGTTATCTGCACGTTTAACCAATGAAGCATAGCTGTCATTAATGCGTAACTTAACGGCACAGTCAGCGTTGAGCTCTACGTGCCAGTGGTCTGCATGTTTTTTTACATAGACATCGGGTGTTATATATTCTGTTGTACCATCATCAATGGCATCACCTGGATGTGGTGTTAAGCTTTGAATTAAATCTATGCTCTCTTTTAGTCTTCCTTCTTTAAACTTAGTACGTCTTTTTAATTGTGCATAGTCATGGTTACCCAAAAGATTCAAATGCCGGTCAACAATGACTTTGGCATCATTAACAAATGGTGTTTTGGGGGTAACTGGTTTAATTGTACCAACAGGCATTCGCGAAGATCTTTGCTGGCAACCCCTACGGGTTCAAATAGTTGAATGAGTTGCCTGACTGCTTCGAATTCTTCGAATTCAATATCAAGGTTATCGTCATTGATAAGGCTTTCGAATATTTCTTCCGGTGGAGAACTTAAAAAACCGGAGGGTGATACAGCATCAATAATAGCCAGTGCTATGGCGTGATCAGTTGCCACCAGACTCGTCAGGTTTAGTTGCCAGTAAAGAGTGTCTTGCAGTGTTTCCAAAGAGGTGTTTTTGTTATCAAAATTATAGTCTTCAGCGGTGTTATTGGATGCAACTGAGTGATTTGCCGAGTTACCTTGAAATATATCATCCCATTGCGTGTCGACAGGTAAGTGTTCAGGGATGTTTTCTTGCCACTGGTCGCCATCACCGGAAGATTGATCTTCTGCTGAAAAATCACTGGAAGTCGCGGCATCTTCCTGGTTGTTTTCCTGAGTTGATTCGCCAGACTCATCCGAAACTTCCAGCATGGGGTTGGAATCAAGTGCTTCCTGAATTTCCTGCTGAAGATCGAGAGTAGAAAGTTGCAGTAATCGAATAGCCTGTTGCAACTGAGGTGTCATCGTCAGTTGCTGGCCTAATTTGAGCTGCAAAGTCTGTTTCATATTAATCGAAGCGCCTTACTCACCGGTTTAGAGATTGGCCTTGAGTTGTAGAGCCTGAGAGGCTTTGCCACTTCCGTATGTGGTTCACCATCATATTGGTGAGACTCGATCTTAAGTGTAGCGAGCGTTTTTTTTGGTGGCAATGAAAAGTTGGCAAAAAAAATGCATTAAATTACAGTCATGCAAGCTTGATTTTATTCAAAGTTTGAACTGCTCTCCAAGGTAGGTGTCTTTAACCTTTTGATTATTAAGTACTGTTTCTGCATTGCCGCTGGAAATAATATGACCTTCACCAACAATGTATGCATGCTCACAGATATCAAGGGTCTCTCTCACATTGTGGTCGGTGATCAAAACCCCTATGCCTTTTTCCTGCAGGTGTAGAATAATCTGTTTGATGTCATTGATAGAGATGGGGTCAACGCCTGCAAAAGGTTCATCGAGTAAGATAAATTCCGGGTCTACTGCCAGTGCCCGGGCAATTTCTACCCGCCGACGTTCGCCGCCTGAAAGTGCCATTCCCAGACTGTGCCTGATGTGGGTGATGTGGAACTCTTGTAGCAGACTTTCGAGCTTTTCTTTTTGTTGTTTTTTATTCAAATCCTTGCGTGTTTCAAGAAGGGCAAGAATATTATTTTCAACACTGAGTTTTCTGAATATGGAAGCTTCTTGCGGCAGGTAGCCAATGCCCTGTTTTGCCCTGCCATGAATTGGTAGTGAGGTGAGGTCTCGGCCATCAATGCTCACATTGCCTTCATCTGCGGCAACAATGCCGACGATCATATAAAAACAGGTTGTTTTCCCGGCGCCGTTGGGACCCAGCAGGCCGACAATCTGGCCAGTATGAACTTCCAGGGATACGTCTTTTACGACTTCCCGGCCTTTATAGCTTTTCGCCAAATGTGTTGCTGATAAAATTGCCATTTCCGGTGGTTACTGACCCTTGCTGGTTTCGGATTCTTCCGGTTTCTTTTTGGCGGGAATAATTATCTGTACCCGCTGTGGTGATGTGTTTTCAATGTCTTTGGAAGCTTCAGCTTTAAACACTTGATCATCAACCATATAGACAATCCTGTCACTTTTTATTTGTGATTCACCTTGTTGTAGTCGGGCATTGCCTGCAAGTTCGATTTTACTGAGCTCAACCTGATAGGCAATGCTGTTGGCTTCTGCAACAATGGGTGGCTTATCGGGTTCAGGTTGTTGCTGAAATTTGGCAGGGTTTCCTGTAGCGATAAGGTGGGTGCTGCTTTTGTCCAGAGCATTACTAACCGTGACATTATCAGCTTCAACCTTCAGGCTGCCCTGTTTCATCACTACGTGACCATTGTATGTTGTAAGGCCTGTTTTCTCATGGTGTATAGCGCTGTCTGCCTGTATCTCTATGGGTTGATACTGATCATCCGGCAGGGCCAGGGTATTAACCGTTAGAGCGAGTGTTATCAGCCCTGTTATTTTTCGGATCATAATATGTTTTTACATTGTGTTTTAGATGAATGGTTTCCTGCTTAAGATCAACATGCAAGCCTGTGGCATTGGTTTCACTATTGTTAACCAGAATCTTGATGGGCAAATCAGTGTAGGCTACTTCATTTTCGGCGTCTAATATAAGCATCTCTGTGAAAACTTCGGCTGTACCATCAATGCGCGCCAGTTTTACTGAGTCCTTCAGTGTGATTTGTTGCAGTTTTGAATGGGTTGTGCCTGAGAGAGATGAAATATTCCATCGGTTATCTTCAGGGCCAACTTCCAGCGTTAGTGATCCCAGCTGAATTGTATCCTGTCCTGTAAGTTGAGATGCTTTTTTAGAGGTTAGAGTCTGTGTCAGCTTACCTTTATCATCAAAACTGCGTGATTCAATATTGTTGAGGTAAAAATTCATCTTGGTAGAAGCGTTATTGTCTGTTGAGAACAGCTTGTCAGTTCTGAGGCCGTGATAACTTATGATCAGGCCTACAGTGATAAAAAAGGCGCTTAATAACCACTTTTTCATAGCATGTAAATTTGTCTGGTATTTTGATGGTGGTTTATCATTGTTA